>JBDTZT010000227.1:0-6249 GCA_040005005.1 Actinomycetota bacterium | reverse complement strand
GCGCAAATCATTGGAAGGCGCGACAATTCCGGCTTTCAGACGCAAAATTAAATCGAAAACCGGCCCGGCAAAGGCGATTAAATCGTTTGGATTTGCTTTTTCGCTCATATTCTTTAAGTCGGGATTCAAGTGTCAAGAGTCAAAAGAATTTCTCTCGACTGTTTCACGGTTTTACCGCATACATTTCCAATTTTTCATCGGGAATTTCATCCGGCACATAAACCGCAATTACTTTCGAGCCTTTGATTCCTTCCCAATACGGTCCAATCGTGTCGAGCATAAAATAACGAAAACCGACCCGAGTCGGAATTGGCGCGGGCGGCGGACTCGCGTGGGTCAGCACCACGCCCGGCAGAGCCGAATTAATAATCGTGTCAATCACATCGCGCGAACCAATTTTAACGACCCGTGGAACGCCTTCGATAAGTTTTGATTCAGGCATCTGGGCGTGAACCGCCAGATAAAATCCGGCTTCTTTCAAAAGTCGCTCGTCTTCGACGCGACCGACATAAAGCGTATCGCGTGTTTTTTCAAGCGGAATCGGAACGCAACGACTCGGAATCACGGTTTCGAGCAATTCTTTTAATTGCGTCGAAAGATTGTAAAAAGTGAAATACAAATCGTCGTGGTCATATTTTACAATATCTCGCGGATAAAGGTCAGTCGAAAATGTCATTAATTTTCCGACCAGTTCCGCCATTTCAAGATAAACTTTTTCAGGATGAAGCAGCGGCGAACGGAAAAAATGCGCCATTGTCGGAATCGCCGAATTTATCGTATGAAGAAGCCAAAAAACCGCAACTTCCGAAGTCGTAAAATCCGCAAGCGAGGCGTTTCTTTGCCGGCGCTGTTCGCCGAGACTTCCGCTTTTCGTATTCAGAATTTCGACAAGTTGGCGAAGCATATTGACGAGCCACGCCGAAGCCGATGATTTTAAGGTCGGCGGAATATAATCTTCGTTTATTTTGAGTTGTCCGGTCGGCGTTCGCATCAACTCGGCGATTTTCATTGACGTAAAACCGTCGCGCACTTCATCGTCGAAAATTATCCGCAGATTGCTTTTGGCATAGGCAAGCGGCTGTTCATTGGTGCCGCTGGTTTCGTCTTTGACGAGCGCACCTTCCTGCAAAAATCGCAAATTTATGCCGGATTTTGCGCCACTTGCCTGAAAATTAGCTTCGCCCATTTTCCGCGCCGGGATTGCCAGATGAACGCCGAGTTTTTCGGCTTCGGGATGAAAATGATTGCCGACTTGCCGCAAATCAGGAACGGCTTCCGCGTCCGGCACATTGATCATCAAACCGTCAGGCAAAACCGCGTGGCAACTGATGATTTGAAAATTCCCGTTGGCGATTGCCTCGCGGTTGATTTGCAAATCCATAGTTCCGTATTCAAACGGCAAAACCGAACGAACACGCGAGTTTAGAAGTTCTTCGTGATAGTTATCCCATTGCTGAAAATGATGCGGAGTCAGCAACATTCCTTCATTCCAGACGATTTTGCGATACTTGCTCATAATTGGTAGAAGATTATAGTAAATCGTTAAGTCAAAATAGTAAATAGGAAACTTTCTAATAAGTTATGAAAAAGTTGAATACTCAAAAATCGTTTTCCGAATTCTACTTTAGCTCACATCTTTATGGTTTTTCTCCTTTGGGATTTGGCTGTTGGTCAATTTTTGGAAAAAATCCGCCATCCATCTTTCGCCTGTTTTTTCGGGAAACTCGTCGGCGTTTGTTTCCGTCCATTTAAGCGCAAGAATTAAAGGCAAAAAATTTACTATTGCGTTCAAATTTTTACTGTCGCCAATTTGCCGTAATGTCGCCGCCGATTTAATCGGAAGCTCCACCAAATGAACGGTCGTAGGCGATGGCTTAGAACAGTTTTCAGCTGGTGACGTAACCAGATATTCGCGGCAGGCAAGCGGACGTTCTTGATAGATTGAACACGCGCCATCTTCCAAAAAAGGACACGCCACATTTTCGTAAAAATATTCCAAAACAACTTTTTCGCGTTCTTCCTTTGAAAGATACGCGCATTTATCCAGTTTTTCAAACCATCCGATTTCATAAAAACGCCGACCCGCCTCATTAAAGCGTTTTTTTATTTCAGCGCGGCGCGGTTCGGGTAAATTCTCAACCAGGTCGAAAATCCTGTAGGCCTCAATTTCCGCCAACGGAATCGGTTGATAGCAACACGCCGAACAACCTTTTTCACAGGATATTTTTCCACCCGAATTTTTGACCGCGCTAATTCCCATTTCAACAAATGAATTCGACATTTGTTGAAAAATAGGCAGCATTCTTTGCGGTTTCACAGGCTTTGCCGGAACGGTCATCTGCATTTCCAAAGGAACGCCGTTGATTGATATTTTGATTTGTCCGGTAATCCATTCGGAATTGTTTTCCATAGCGTTCAGTTGTGTTAATACAATGTCAAGCGAGGGAATTTTTCTGTTCGAATTAGTCTTAAAATGTTATTGCTTCGGCATTGACGTTAAAATCTTTCGGGTTTTGCGTAATCGTGCCGATTGCCAGAAAACGAAGCGTATATTCATATTCAGCATCAGTTATTTTACCTTGTTTTTTCAGAAACCAAATCGTGCGGATTTCACGCGGACTAACACCCGGATTTTTTTTTGCCAACGCTTCCAAAAAATTGCGTAAATCCTTGAATTTGCCGGCTTTTCCTTGGTCATAAGCGGCAATCATCATTAAATTATCGTCCGCCAGATTATTGGCAAGCGAAATTCGCAGGTCGCCCAAAATCGGAAGCATCGTTTTGGCAACCTCCAACGGATTTCCTTTATTGTTACCGATTTCGGTTAATGCGGCAACTGCCAAAAACTGTGCCTTCAAGCCTTTTGTCTGCGCCAGAGATTCAAATTGTGAAGCGTTACTTTTGACGGCTTTTAGATTTTCGGCTAAATTACTCGAACCTTTAAACTGCGCGAGTTTGGAATTGACGAGTTCAATCTCCGTAGTTTTTAGAAAAGCACTCGGGTCGTTGAGTGCGATACGACGCAAAAACGAAGCGGAATTTTGTTCAACTTTTTTTATATCGCTCGAAACTTCCGGTGTCGGTTGAGTGCTTGTTTCTTCGGGCGAAGGCGACACGCTGTTCGGTAAATTTTCGACGGTTGAAGATGTTTTTGGACTTGGCGATTCTTTTGTTCTTTCGGGCGTTTCTTCAGGCGTTGAATAGGTAAAACCGACATCATTGTTTTTAACGTTGTTTCCGCCCCCATTTCCGCCCAAAATGAGAAGAAGTCCGCCGCCGCAAAGTAAAACGACGATTGCCAGAATCGGCGCGATGATAAAAACGCTCGTCGGAATTGCCGAACTATTTGAAGCCGAAGTTGCTGCGCTTTGACTGCTTGTTCCGCCGGAAAACGCCGAACTACTTGAAGATTCTTCATCTGAACCATCTTCATTATAGGATTTTTTGGCTTTCGGTTTATCGGAAATCATCTCGACTTCGATTTTCAAACCGCCGCCTAAATTTAATAGATCGCCGTCTTTGAGCGCAATCGGGTCGGATAAATCTTCGCCGTTGAGCATCGTTCCGTTGCTCGAACCGCAATCGGAAACAATAAAAGATTCGCCGATAGATTCGATTTTGACGTGTTGACGCGAAAGATTGTCGTTCGGAATACTTAAATCATTTTCCGAATGTCTGCCGATGATAAACTTCTCACCTTTGACCAAAACTCTTTGGTCTTCGCCTTTTTCGTTCTTAAATTTGAGCCAAAGTTCGGTCATAAATAGTCGAGAGTTAAGAGTCGAAAGTCTAGAGTCGGAAGAAATATTTCTCGCCACTCTCGACTCTTAACTCTCGACTCATTTTGTATATGTAGAAAGCGGTTGCAGACTCACGCCGAAATCCTGCGGGTTTTCGCCGATAATTGCCGTTGCAAAAAATTTCGGGACATATTTAATGTTTTCACCGCTAAACTGTTTTCCGGCACCGCCTTGCATTAGTTTTTGATTTGCCGCCAACGTCCAAAAGCTCCGATTTTGTCCCGCCGCTCCTGCCAAAACCTTATCAAGATTTTGGCTTAAATTTCCTTGTCCGCTGTTGAAACTCGCAATTGCCAACGGAACGCTGTCGGGCGCAGTGCCGTATCTGGCAATCAGCGTTTTTAGATATTTTGCGCCTGCCGCCGCCGATTTTTCGGGATTGCAACGGTCGTTCGGATTTTTGTCAGAATCGTAATCGCCCCAGGATGACGCAAGAAATTGAAACATTCCTTTCGCACCCGTGTTACTCGTCAGACACGGACAATGTTCGCCTTCAATCATCGCCACATAAAGTCCGATTTGCGGTTCAATGCCCTCTGTCCGAAAACTGCGAACAACCAGCGGGCTGGTTTTTGTAGCGCGATTTAAAACGCTTGTAAAATCGCTTGCAATCCAACTTCCCGGTTCGCACGAATCTTTTTTTGCTTTGTTCAAACGGCTCGCGTAACCATTGACATATTTTTTGATTTCCTGCACGGCTTCGGGCGGAATCGGGTCGCTTTTCTGATTGCCGATAATTCGTGCGATTTTTTCCGCTTTGACGGCAATGTAGCGGTTTTTGTCATCTTCCGACATATCTTGATATTTGCCTTTCGGCAGAACGACGGTCGTACCGTCATTTTTTACTTCCACCGTTTTATTTTCAATTATTTCCGTGTTGCCGTTGCCGCTCGGAGAACTGTCGGTTGTCGCCGTCGGTTTCGGGGTCTTGCGCGTATTTTTATTATCGTTTTTATTTTCGGAATCTTCGGGTGTGTCGGTTGGATATGGTGTTTCCTCAACGATTTCCGGTTCGTTATTGCCAAAAACCTTGACGCCGATAAAAATTGCCGAAATACCGATAATCAAAAGCGCAAATGTCGCAATCGCCAAGGGAATCAGCATCGGAAAACCTTTTGAATCTGCGCCAGAAGCCGACGCGGTATTGGCTTTTTCGATTGAACCGGTTGGTTCAAACGCTTGTTTGTTGGAAATTTTGACGGTCAGCGTCGTAGAATTGCCAATTTTGATTTTATCGCCGTTGTAAAGCACAGTTCCATTGGAACTGACCTTCTCGCCGTTGACAAAACTTCCGTTGGTCGAATTTTCGTCGAGAATCCAGACATTATCGCCTTCGCGGTGAACAGTCACGTGAAGACGCGACAAACCGTCGTCATCAAGCCGATAATCGGCTTCGCTTCCGCGCCCGAACGACACTTTACCGTCTTCGAGCACGATTTCCCGCGAACCTTCGTCAGCCGGATATGTCAGAATCACTTCGAGCATTTCTATTTAGCTACGGACGGATAAAGCTCCGAAATCGGACGGTCTTTCTTGAGCCCGAACCTTTGCGGATTTTCCGCCACAATCGCGGCGGCGAAAAATCGCACGACTTCTTCGCGTTGTTTCGCGTCCGTGATAATTTTCCAAAATTCTGTGCGGTCAGCAGGCAAACTCGTTTTCCAGATAAATGCTTCCTGCTGAGTTTTGCCGAAAGCGGCGACTGAGTAAACAATATCGTTATCAAAAGTGTTGACGACCAAATTTTCCATATAAAGTGCCGCGACCTTTGTCGCACAATCCTGCGTTGGTTCGGACAAATTCTGTGTTTGGCAAACAGTAAAGTAAAGATTTGTCGCCGCAAAATCATTCGACATTTGCCACAATCCTTCGTTTGTACCTTGTTTTTCGAGATTAAATTTACTACGGCTCATCGCTAAAATATATGGAAGCGATGCGTCCAGACTTTTATCGCGCACAAACGATTGATTTATAATGTCTTTAAAGACGGTCGCTCGCTGAAAATAACCTTCCGAAGTATATTCGGCAGTTTTTTTCCGCACTTCGCCCAAAAATTCGGGATTGGAAATATTATATTTGCCGCCGACCGTAAATTTACCGACAACTCCGGCGATCATTTTTTGCACGTCAATCAGAGTAACTTGTTTGCCCTGCGTTAATAGCGGTGTCGGCGAAACTTCGGTGGTCGCAGTCCGAGTTGGTTTAACTATTTCTTTTGTTTCAAATTGAAGCGCAATTTCGCGTTGTTGCTGGATTTTATTACCTTCGGCATCTTCCAGTACAACTTGCAAAGCATAAAGCGCACCGTCCGCCAGTTCGGGATAATTTTTCGGATCAATTTGTGCCGTGTATGGCTCGCCGTTCATATTCGCCACTTCTTTACCGTTCAGCATCACGTGAACGAGGCTGACACACGCGGAATTGTTCACTTCGACCTTTATTTCGGTTT
>JBDTZT010000226.1:0-6251 GCA_040005005.1 Actinomycetota bacterium | reverse complement strand
GTAATTTATTAAGTTATGGTGTATAAATCATAGCGGACAAAACATTTCTTGTTTTTTGATATAGGAGGTCTAATGAAGCTAACCAGAAGTTTTACGAGCTTTGCCCTGATTTTTTCTCTGAGTCTAATATCTTTCCTAACTCTTCCGATTCGAACCACTACTGCCCAAGATGCAAAAATCGCTTTACAGCGCGGCTATCGCACCGGCTATTCGGACGGTTATATGGCTGGCTATCGTGATGTGATTGACAACACGGCGAAAAGCTATCCGCGGCACAGCGAATATACAAAGGCTGACCGTGCTTACAATAAAGATTACGGCGCCGTCGAAGATTACCGCGATGGTTATCAGCAAGGTTTTGAAATCGGCTACAACACGGGTTTCGAAAAACGTTCGTTCGACGCCACTCTACCGACCGATCTAAAAAAACGCGCGACAATTGACACGGACACAACATCTACGACGACAACCACACCGAATACTGATAATACGGTTTCGGAAAACACGACAAATAACACCAACGAGCAAACACCGACCAATCAAACCAATCAAACCAAAACTAATGAAGTCAGTTACGTGCCGACGAGTGATGCCATCATTGTCATTCCGACGGACACCGAATTGATTATCGAATTGATTGATGAAATCGGGACGGAGCGAAGCAAAGAAGGTGATAAATTTACCGGAAAAATCGTTTCGCCGATGGAACTGAACGGCGCGATTGTCGAAGGCCGAGTTTCAAAAATTCAAAAACCGGGCAGGATCAAACGCCGTTCTGAAATGCTGCTCTCGTTCGACCGCATAGTTTTGACACAAGGACGCTGGAGTAATTTCAATGCGATTCTGACGGAAGTTTTGCCGGTTAAAGGCGATAATGTCAAACAGGTTGATACGGAAGGCACGGTGCAAGGCAAAAGTTCGGTCAAAGGCGACATTACCAAAGTCGGCGGCGCGACCGGAACGGGTGCATTGGTCGGAGTCGTCGTTGGCGGACCGGTCGGGGCGGCAGTCGGCGCCGGAGTCGGCGCGGCTTTCGGAGTCGGGGCGGTAGTTGTCGAACGCGGCAAACAAATTCGTTTGAATAAAGCGCAACAGCTTCGCATCAAATCAACTTACGAAACACAAATTCGATAAGAAATTACGAATTTCAAATTACGATTTAATTGTTTTTGAATTAGTAATTTGAAATTCGTAATTGCTTGAGCTTTCGGCGCGAAAATAGCTGAGCAGCTCGCGCCCTTGAAATCCACGAGAACGAGCAAAGTTTTTTCCTCCTTTTTTGACTTTGCCCGTTCTCGTGGATTTTTTTTTGAGGAATGAAGAATGAGGGATGAATTAAATCAAAAATCAAAAACCAAAAACCAAAAACCAAAGACCATTGTTCTTCTGACCGATTTCGGCACCAAAGATTATTTCGTCGGCGCGATGAAAGGCGCGATTTTGCGGGTCAATGAAAACGCGCAAATCGTTGACATCACACACGAAATTAAGCCGCAAAATATAAAATCCGCAAGTTTTACGCTTCGCGCCTGTTACAAGGATTTTCCCGCAAAAACGATTTTTGTCGCAGTTATTGATCCCGGAGTCGGTTCGGAAAGACGCGCAATTTTGGTTGAAACCGACGATTATTTTTTCGTCGCGCCTGACAATGGTTTGTTAAGTTTTGTTTTTAATGAAGATGGAGACGGGGCGGTTAAAGAGCGTGTTGAAACTGCAAATGAGACACGCTCCTTAACCGCCCCGTTTCCGCACATTCGCGTCTTTGAACTCACAAATAAACAGTTTTTCGCCAAAAAAATCTCCGCAACTTTTCACGGGCGCGACATTTTCGCGCCCGTCGCCGCGCATCTTTCCAACGGTGTAAATCCAAATGAATTCGGCCGGGAAATCAGCGATTTTGTTTGTCGGGAAGAAATCAAACCGCGAAAAATCAACAATAATGAAATCGAAGCCGAGATTGTCGGGATTGACCGTTTCGGCAATCTGATAACAAATCTGAAAAGAGAAGATTTGCCCGAAAAATTTGCGTTGGAAATCGGCGGAAAGCAAATTGATAAACTTCAAAAATATTTTGCCGAAGCTAAAAAAGGCGAAGTTTTTATGATTTTCGGAAGCGCGGAGTTTTTGGAAGTCGTCGCGTTTCAAAGTTCAGCGGAGAATTTATTAAAAGCGCAAACGGGTCAAAAAATTAAGGTTAAATCACGGTAAAACTATAATTTCTTGTAACTTGTAACTTGTCAGGCCATTTGATAAATTTAAACTGTTAAAAAATCCTATAATTACAAGGAAAGTAATACTATGAGTACAGCAACAGAATCAACCGCCGCGTCTGCCGGACTGCGAGGCGTGGTTGCCGCGCAAAGCGCAATCGGCGATGTTAATGGCGAAGAAGGAATTTTAATTTATCAGGGTTACGACATTCACGATTTGGCCGAACATTCGACGTTTGAAGAAGTTATCTTTCTGCTTTGGAACGGACGGCTTCCGAAAGCGGACGAACTCGCCGATTTGAAAGCGAAAATCAGCGCAAACTACGAAGCACCTGCCCAAGTCATCGAATTGATGCGCCAATTTCCAAAAAACGGCGATCCGATGGACGTTTTGCGAACGGCGGTGTCGGCACTCGATTTTTACGACGAAGGTGCTCACGAAACGAACCGTGAAGGCGCCATGACGGCGGCAATCAAATTGACCGCGCAAATCGGAACGCTCGTCGCCGCCTGGGAACGCATCCGCACGGGCAAAGAAATTATTCTGCCCGACAAGTCATTAGGGATTGCCGAAAACTTTCTCTATATGTTTCACGGCCAAAAAGCCGACGCGGACGAAGCAAAAATGTTTGACATTGCGCTTATCTTACACGCCGACCACGAACTCAACGCTTCGACCTTTACGACGCGCGTGATTGCCGGAACGCTGGCCGATGTTTACGGCGCGGTAACGGGCGGTATTGCCGCATTGTCGGGACCGCTGCACGGCGGCGCGAATACCAACGTGATGAAGATGCTCAAGGAAATTGGCTCGGAAGACAAGATTGACGAATGGCTCGATAAAGCGCTCGAAGAAAAGCGCAAAATCATGGGCATCGGTCACGCCGTCTATAAAACGGAAGACCCGCGCGCGACGTGGCTGCGCAAATTCTCGCGCACGTTGGGCGAGAAAAAAGGCGAGATGAAATGGTATAATATGTCGCAAAAGATCGAAAAAGCGATGCTCGAAAAGAAGGGAATGCATCCGAACGTGGATTTCTATTCGGCTTCGACCTATTATCTGATGAACATTCCGCTCGACCAATACACGCCGATCTTCGCCGTTTCGCGCATTTCGGGTTGGACAGGTCATATTCTTGAACAATACTCGAACAACAAACTAATCCGTCCGCGTGCCGAATACATCGGCGCCCGCGACCAGAAATACGTGCCGATTGACGAACGCTGATCGAACGCTTGATTGTTAGTGAAAAAAAAGGCGCGGAGCAAATGCTCCGCGCCTTTTTTTTGTAAAAGCCCGGACGTCGGTAAGCGCATGATTTTGTGCGGAAATCCGTGGTAAATCTGAAACAAAATCGAAGAATCCGCAAAGCGGATGCAAGCCAATAGCCTAGCGGCATTAAGTTAAGCAAAGTCCAACAAATTGAAGTTTGTTGAAATGTTTGATAAGAGAAACCTTCAACAAACTTCAATTTGTTGGACAGCTTGCGTCAAACCTTAACTGAATGCCATTAGCCAATAACCCTGTGATTTATCGCGTGGAACAGATACGCCGAAGATTCAAGAAAAAATTCGCGCCAAATTAATTCTTTAAGCGGAAACGTTAATGCCGCGCGAAAATTAAAGATCGGTGAGGTGGCCAACAGCGTGGCCATACTTGCTGGATATTCGCGCACGAATATCTTAGATAAAGAGAGATTTAAGCGAAATTTTACGAAGTTTGAGCGTGGGTCAGAACAGTCAATGATCATTAATCTTTCCCCTCGGCTGCCGGTACTGGGTTCTTGCGGACTGACCAGCTGATGGAAAACTTTTCGGCAATGTCGAAATGTCGAAATATCGTCGTCCCCGTTGAAATACCGACAAGACATCTGTCTCCTGCTGGTTGTTCCAGAATTCAAGACGACCAGAAAGATCATATATTTCGGACTTTCCCAATGACTATTCAGGTTGACAAAAGCGGGTATGAAAAGATCGTTGCGCTTCCAAACGCAGCGGCGGCAAGAGCTGCTTTCAAAGGCGTGACGATCTTTGAGCCTTGGGTCATCTTCAAGTATTGAGATGACCTAAGGCTGATGGGAGAGCACATATTTTGAAAAGCTCGGCATAAACGTCGTCTTCCTCATTGTCGCACGACGAAACTGCGGGAATACTCACCGAAAGTCGAAGACTTGATGCCGTTGCGGACGGTGCTGCCGTAAGTCAGGCGACCGGGACGAAATTCGAGGGTGACGATGCCGCCGTCAGCGAGGCTGAAGATTCCGGCGTGCACGGCTGCCGTGCAAATCGAAGAATCCTGCGTATAAATATCGCTTCCCCAAATGGTATTTTCGGTGCCTTTGGCAGGACATTGAAACTTATAAATCAGACCGACATCATTCTTAAAGCCGGTTCCTGTCGTGTTCCAGTCAATCGGGGTGATGTCGTCCGAATCGGAATTGTTGGCCGGCGGTTTTTCTGTTTTCGGGGAAGAGTTTTCGACCGGAGAACTGTTTGCCAATTCAGGTGTCGGCGTCGTTTTCGGCGTGGACGAGGGCGTCGGCGACGATGAACTATTCACATTACTTTGCCGTTTCGCTTGTTCATTCTCACCCGTTCCGCGGTATTTATAAATCAAAAACCCGGCGACCAAAACGCTTCCCGCTAAAAGAAGCAAACCTAAAATCCCCAACCAGAGCAGAAACCTGCTTTTCTTGGGCGCTGGCGGCTGCCGCCGCACAACCGTTTCTTCTTCGTTCTCGATTGCGAGAGGCGTTCCGTCCATCAAACAAAAGGATTGTGAATCATCATATGTGCGCTGACACTGTGGACATTGCTTCATTTAAAAACCTCCAAATTCATTAGAATCGAAGTATAACAGAGAATTTGCAGACATTGGTATGCTTGCGTTGTGAGATGTCGGTAATACTTAAATTCAATGAAAATTTGTAACTGATCTGGGTTTTGGGATTTTGGTTTTGGGTTTTGGGTTTTATTCAAATTAAACCCATTGGCTTTCAATCAAGAATTTGAAAAATCAGTGTTCTGGTGAGAAACTAAACACTAATCGGCTAATTCTTTCAAAAACCATAAACCAAAGACCTAAACCCAAAGACCGATACAATTACAAAAATTTTTAACTAATTGGAGCGCGAGCCTCTCGGCCCGCGCTCCAATTAAAAAAAACTGCGCTCCGTTTAAAAATATGATAATTTAACTTCTTATGAATCTTTTTGAGAACAGCTATATTTTGGCGAGCATCGCTGAATTTTTGAGCGAGGATTTAGGACGCGGCGATATTACGACACAGGCGACCGTGGCACCCGAAGTGCGCGGTGTGGGACGGTTTTTGGCAAAGGAAAATCTCATCGTGTGCGGATTGGAAATTGCCGAAGCGGTCTTTATTCATCTTGACGAAGAAAGCCCCGAAATCGAAGCAACCGTCAACGAAGGTACGGAGGTTGAAGCGGGAGCAGTCTTTGCGACGCTTCGCGGCTACGCTGACGTGCTGCTGGCGGGTGAACGCGTGGCGCTTAATCTGATTCAACGGATGTCGGGCATTGCGACGCTGACGCGCCAATATGTCACGGCCATCGAAGGCACCGGCGCCCAAATCATTGACACGCGCAAAACCACGCCGGGACTTAGAATGCTCGAAAAATATGCGGTCACGATCGGCGGCGGCAAAAATCATCGGCTCGGATTAGACGACGGCGTTTTGATCAAGGACAATCACATTTCGCTCGCGGGCGGCATCACCGAAGCCGTCACGCTGGCCAAGCAAAAGGTCGGGCATCTGCATAAGATCGAGGTCGAGATCACGAATTGGGCGCAGCTGCGCGAAGCCGGTGCGGACATCGTTATGCTCGACAATCAAACGCCCGAAGAAGCCGCCAAACTTGTCGAAATGTCGCGTCAATTAAACCCGAATGTCTTGATCGAAGCCTCGGGCGGAATGGATTTAGACCGTGTGCGTTCCTTCGCCGAAGCGGGCGTTGATTTGATTTCGGTCGGGAGAATCACGCACTCGGCGCGGGCGGTTGATATAAGTTTTAAGATTCA
>JBDTZT010000225.1:0-6278 GCA_040005005.1 Actinomycetota bacterium | reverse complement strand
CCCAGTACCGGTTGCGCGTGCGCAGACGGAGTGCGTCGCCTCGCAGAACGCCCGTCGCAGCGTCGTTGATTGTCTTCGCGCCCTGAAAAATCAGTGCAGTAACGGCAAAATCGAGATTATTGTGGTGGACAATTCGACGGATGAAACCGCCGCAATCGTCAAACGTGAATTCCCTTCCGTAAAAATCGTCGCAGCTGACAAAGAAAAATTCATCCCCGAACTCTGGGGCCTCGGCATCGGTGAAAGCACGGGCGAATACGTCGCTTTGACGACCTCGCATTTTGTTCCGTCGGCGACCTGGACGGAGGAAATTCTGAAAGCGCACGAACAGCCGTTTGCCGGAATCGGCGGCGCGATCGAAAATGAAGAAAAAGCCGGATTGGTTTCGTGGGCGGTTTATTTTTGCCGCTACAGCCCGTATATGCTGCCTTTCGGCGAAACCGAAGTTGAAGACTTCGCCGCCGACAACGCTTCGTATAAACGCCGTGATTTAGAAAAAGTAAAAGACGCGATGCGCGACGGTTTTTGGGAAACATTCGTCCATCAGGAAATGCGGCACGCGGGAATGACGCTCTTAAAATCGCCGCGCATTGTCGTTTATCATCAAAAATCCTTTACGTTTGCGGGTTTTATGAAGCAGCGTTTGTGGCACGGCAGACAATTCGGCGAAACCCGCGCTTTACAGATGTCGGCGCTGCGCCGCGCGGCAATGATTGTGCTTTCGCCGACGATTCCATTAATTTACCTTTTCCGCATCACGCGGCGCGTGCTTGCCAAAAAACGAAACATCGGTAAATTCTTCTGGTCGCTGCCGGTTTTGATTTTGTTTCTGCTGAGCTGGTCGAGCGGCGAATTTAGCGGTTATTTATGGAGTTCAGGCAAAAAATGAAGTCGGCAAATGCGGGTGAAACCGTTAAACTTTCGGTCGTTGTCGCTTCACTAAATTCTCCGGCGGATTTGAAAAATTGTCTGGAAAGCATTTTCGCCGACAAAAACGAAGCATTTGAAATTATCGTCGCCGATTGTTGTTTGAAAGAAAAAACTGCCCGGTGGAGCAAACAATTTCCGGCCGTCGAATTTATTGAATTTCCGGCGAAAACTTCTTTCTCGAAATTGCTCGGTGCGGGCATCAATCGTGCAAGCGGCGAAATTATCGCGATCACCGATTCATCGTGCATCGTTGCCGACGATTGGATTTCGTCAATTTTACAGGCGCACAAAACGACCGATACGCCCGTTATCGGCGGTTCGGTGGAAATGAACGAAAACGGTAGTTTGACCGATTGGGCAACTTATTTTTGCGATTACTCAGAATTTATGCCGCCTGCTCAGCGCGGCGTGGTGAGCGTCGTTCCCGGAAACAATCTTTCGATCAAACGGGAAATTTTGCAGAGCGGAGCCGAATTTGTCGAACCCGAATTTTGGAAGACTCTCTGGTGTCGGCGGCTGCAAGCGGAAGGCATCGAATTATTTTCCGAGCCGGCGATTTCGGTCAGCTGGCGCAAAACCGACGAATTACTTCCGTTTCTCGTCCAAAGATTTTATAAAGGTCGTTGTTTTGCCGGAATGCGTTTCGCCAAAGAAACTTTTTCCAAACGTGTTTTCTACGCCGCCGGCTCGGTTTTTCTCCCCGCTGTTTTTTTTGTTCGCACGGCCGCGCCGGTTTTACGCCGAAAACGCTTTTTCGGAAAATTTCTGTTATCTTTACCGATAATCGTTTTAGCGATCGTTTTGTGGTCAATCGGCGAAACAACCGGTTTTCTCGCCGGAACGGGAATGAGCTGCCGGCGGATTGATTAGATAAACTTGTCGTGCCAAAATTTTCCGTCATCATTGCTTCAGTCAACGGTCTGCCTTCGATGGCGGAATGTTTGACTGCGCTTGAGCAAAGCCGGAACGGTTTTGACGTGGAAATTGTCGTCGTTGATGCGACTGGTGAGCAAACGACCGATTACATCGAAAATAATTTTCCGCAGGTTAAACTTGTCAAACTGCCGGAAAGGTGCGGCATTCCCGAAATGCGGGCAATCGGGATGCGCGAAGCGGCGGGCGATTATTTTATTGTCATCGAAGACCATTGTATGGCGCCGCAAAATTGGTTTGCGGAAATCAGCAAGGCGCACGACGCGGGTTATGCGGTTGTCGGCGGTTCGGTCGAAAACGGGGCGACAAAGCGTTTGATGGATTGGGCGGTTTTTTTGTGCGAATACAGCGGTTTTATGTCGCCGATTCCCGCCGGAGAAGTCGAATTTTTGGCAGGTAACAATGTTTCTTACGAGCGGTCGGCAATCGAGCAGATTGACGAAGCAATCAAAAAAGATTTTTGGGAATATTTCCTACAATTGGAATTGAGAAAGAAAAACATCAAATTTCTCTCCGCGCCGGCGATTGTTATTAACCACAAAAAGGAATTCGGATTTTTCTATTTTTTGTCGCAAAGATTTCATTATTCGCGTTCGTTTGCCGCGATGCGGCGCAGAAAATTAACCGTTTTAAAGCAGTTTATTTATCTCGCATATATGCCAGTGGCGCCGTTTCATCTAATGTGGCGAATCGTCAAAAATGTCGCTCAAAAGAAAAAACACCGTCAGGAACTATTGCTCTCGTTTCCGCTGCTGGCGATTTTTATGTGCAGTTACGCCGTCGGCGAACTCACCGGACACCTTTTCGGCGCGGGTGAAAGTTTAAAAAAAGTCGAATAAATGTGGCGGAAAATGAACGGATAAAACTTTCAATCGTGATCGCGGCGTGGAACGGAAACACGTCCTTGCGGGAGTGTTTGGAATCACTCAAAAACCAAACCGACGCCGCCGCCACTGAAATAATCGTCGTCAGTAATTTTCCGGTTAATTTTTCGGAAAGCGAAGTTCTCCTGCCCGCCAAATTTACCAACCTGTCAGAAACGGCAACCGTTCCCGAATTGCGATGCAAAGGAATTGCTTTGGCGCGGGGCGAAATTGTCGCCCTCGTCGAAGACCAATGCCTTTTTGATGCGCATTGGTGCGAAGAAATCAAAAAAGCTCACGAATCGTCAAACACAGTCGTCGGCGGTTCGGTTGAAAACGCGAGCGTCGAACGCGCCCTGGACTGGGCGGTTTATTTCTACGATTACGGGAAATATATGCTGCCGAACCGGGCAGGCGCGACCGCTGCTTTGTCGGGAATGAATGTTTCCTACAAACGCGCTGTTCTCGAAGAAATTCGGGACGTTTACAAAGACGGATTTTTTGAAACATTCGTCAATGAGGAATTAATAAAACGCGGTCATCAATTATATTTGGAGCCGGCGGCGATTGTTTATCACCATAAAAATTACTCGCTCAAACGCGCGGCGGAGCATTGCTATCATCTGGCGCGTTCGTATGCCGCCCAGCGCGTTGCCGGCGGGGCGTTTTCAAAACGTGCTTTCCTGATCGCGGTTTCAATTGTTCTGCCGGTTTTGCTTCCCGTCCGAATCGTTTCGGCAACTGTTAAAAAAGGCCGACATTTGAAAGAATTAACCGGAGCCATGCCGGCTTTAATACTTTTAATGACTATCTGGTCATACGGCGAATTTTGCGGGTATCTGCTGGGCGCGGGAAACAGCGCGGGCGAATGGCGTTAAAATCAAAATTATGAAGACTCAAAACATTTATAAACCTCTAATAACTCAAGAAAAAGTGTTTGCCCGCTTGGATTATTTAGTGTTTACAATTTTAACAATAATTAGCTATGTGATCTTTGGATACATTATTACGATTTGGATCGCTACGGGAGACTGGTTCAGAAATCCATTTACATTTTGGCTTTTAGCGATTATTTTTTTAGTCAAACTAGCGGTCAACCAACTTCGATGGTGGCTTTTGCCATTTATGACAAAGCCGCTGCTTCTGCCGCCTCGCTCCGGTTGGCGAGTGGGCGTGGTAACGACATTCGTCCCCGGTGCAGAGCCCATTCAAATGCTCGAAGAATCAGTGATGGCAATGATGGCTATGGAATATCAGCATGATACATGGGTTTTAGATGAAGGCGATGACGCAGAGGTTAAAGCTTTGTGTTCCCGACTCGGTGCTTTACATTTCAGCAGAAAGAATTTACCAAATTATCAAACGCCGGACGGAACATTTCAGGCACGTTCTAAACACGGCAATTACAATAGTTGGTTAGATCATATAGGTTTTGATCAATACGACATCATAGCGGCATTTGATCCTGATCATATCCCAAAATCCAACTTTCTGACCGAGGTAATGGGATATTTTGACGATGCCAAAGTTGGTTATGTGCAGGCGGCGCAGGTCTATTATAATCAGCAGGCAAGTTTTATCGCGCGCGGCGCGGCCGAAGAAACATATCCGTATTACTCTTCAAACCAGATGTTTTGTTATACGATGGGTCATCCAATCGTAACCGGTTGTCATAATACTCACCGGGCGAGTGCTTTGAAACAAGTCGGCGGTTTTGCCGCTCACGATGCGGATGATTTACTTATCACATTGCTTTATCGTTCGTCGGGTTGGAACGGTGTTTATATTCCAAAAATCCTTGCCCACGGACTCACTCCGGTTGATTGGGACGGCTATTTTAATCAGCAGCTTCGGTGGGCGCGTTCCGTTTTAGATGTCAAATTTCGGATCTACCCGAAACTGGTTGGTAAACTCTCTTACCGGGAAAAGGTCGTCAGTTTCCTGCATGGCTTTTATTATTTACAGGGCGCGACAAACTTAATCCTTCTTTTACTCCTTGCCTATATGCTGGCGACCGGATTCTTTCCTCAAGGATTAAATTACTTTATTTCGATAAATTTTTTATTATCAACAGCTATTTTGATACTTTGCAATTTTTACCGCCAGCGATTTTTTCTTGACCGAAAGAATGAATGGGGACTGCACTGGAGAGCATCATTATTGCAGTCGGCAAAATACCCATACCTTATTTTAGCTCTTTGTCAGGTTGTCTTAAATCGCCGTTTTCCCTATTTAATAACCAGCAAAGTTAAGGGAAACCCAAAAACTTACAAACCATTTATCCCGCATCTTCTCGTTGCAACATTAATTTGTGCAGCTTGGATTGTTGGAATCATCAACGGGCATCAGCTGCCTCTTTTGCTTCACATTGCCGCGGCTTTAACTATAATAGGTACTCTTGCCTTAACGGCGACCGGATATATGACATTTCCCGCTCCATATAACCCGACTTTATTTTCTTCGACTGCTAGGCAACGGGCTTCGGCTGAAAAGCTTCAAGTGTGAACAAAACAACGAGGTGACTCAAGATAAAAAGTTTGCGATTTTTTTTATTCTTTTGCAGCAATTTAGAATGTTGGAAGCAATTAGCAATATTTTGCTCCTTGTAGAATCAGATTATGAGAATTGGGATTGACGCAACTTGTTGGGGAAATAAACGCGGCTTCGGACGCTTTACGCGCGAGCTGCTTGAAGCACTTTTAGAAGTTGACACGACCAATGAATACCTTTTTTTTATTGACGGCAATACCGAAGACCGTGAGGCAATTCCGCCGCGCGTCAAAAAAATTGTCGCCAGGACCGATATTTCCCCGCTCAAAGCGGCTTCGGCGGAGAGTCGTCGTTCGCTCAAAGATTTATGGGCGATGAGCCGCGAGGTTCTGCGCCACCAAACGGACGTTTTCTTTTTTCCGGCAAGTTATTCCTACTTTCCGGTTTTTAACCGCACCAAAATTATCGTGACGCTTCACGACGTGATTGCCGAACATCATCCCGAACTGATTTTCCCAAACGCCAAATCGAGATTTTTTTGGAAGTTAAAGCAAACTGCCGCGATCCGGCAGGCGAGCTTGATTGCGACCGTTTCGGAATATTCAAAAAAACAAATCGTCGAATATTTCAAACTGCCCGAATCGCGTTTGCGCGTTATTTCCGAAGCGGCGCGTCCGATTTTCAAAGTTATGCCGTCAAACGGCGCGACCAGCGAGGTGCTGGCCCGTTATAAGTTAAAATCGGGCGGGAAATTTTTGCTTTACGTCGGCGGCATCAGCCCGCACAAAAATCTGTCGGCTTTGATTGACGCTTTTGCCGCCATTGCCAAAATTCAACCGGAGCTTAAACTTGTTCTCGTCGGCGATTACACTGACGACCCGTTTTTCTCGGCTTATCCGGCGCTCGAAAAACAGGTTGCCAAACTCGGATTGGAGAATAAGGTCGTGTTCACCGGATTTATTCCCGATGAAGATTTGGTCTATCTTTACAATGCCGCCGAGCTTTTGGTTTTTCCGTCGCTCGAAGAAGGTTTCGGGCTGCCGGCGATTGAGGCGATGGCTT
>JBDTZT010000224.1:0-6290 GCA_040005005.1 Actinomycetota bacterium | reverse complement strand
ACCAGAAAACTGTAAATCGTAAACCCGATTGACGCGAAAAGCTGACCGATGAAAAGCCATTTCGAGATGCCTTCGGTTTCACCGTCCTTCCATTGTTTATAAACTTGCTTGACGAGCGTCAGGAGCAAAATTATCGAACTTGCCCAACCGATTATTTCCGTCATAGAGTAATTTTAATTTTCTTGACTTGGCAGCCATCCCAAGCCGCCGCAATAACAAACAATTCTTTCTTCGGCAAATCCTAATTTCTCGTTCATTGGTTCGATTCCTGTTCCATTGCAAGACGAGCATTCAATTGAATTAATTGTGCGAAGCGGCATAAGTTCGCGAAGGTCAGGATATTTTTTTAAACTTTGAAACAAAATCCCGTTAATTTCGCGTTGATTATAATCGGTTTTAATCTTGTAAGGTTTCTCATAGGAGAATGAGAAAAATTCACCATTTAAACGAATTCCGAACGCCCCCGACCAATCAAGATACAACGGCAAAACATTTAATTCAGCGGCTATTTTTCGTAAGTCAATTGTCTTATCGGAATCGACCCAATCAGCTTCGGATTTAGAAATATATTCATGAAAAATTGCTTGAATTTTCTCCGAAAGTTCTTGCGAAATTTTCATACATTTGCCGAAAAATCCGTTTGCGAATTAAACAGCTTTTTCATTCTTTCAATCGCCGTGTGCAGATTTTCCATCGAAGTCGCGTAGGAAAGGCGTAAAAAGCCTTCTGCGCCGAAAGCTGCGCCGTCCGTTGTAACGACCTGCGCTTCGGTCAAAAGATAATCGGCGACATCGGCGGAAGTCGCAAATTTTTCGCCTAAAGTTTGGCGCACGTCGAGAAAAGCGTAAAACGCGCCTTCGGGCATCGCGCATTTGAGATTGCGGATTTTGTTGAGTTCGGGAATAAACCAATCGCGGCGGCGTTTATATTCGGCAAGCATTTCCTGCACCGCCGTCATTGATTCCGTGCGGCGTTCCATCGCGCGGGCGCAGGCGTATTGGACAAAACTCGTCGGATGCGTCGCCGAATGACTTTGCAGTTTAACTATTTCCCTGGTCCATTCTTCGCCGGCAATCGTGTAGCCGATGCGCCAGCCCGTCATCGCGTAGGTTTTTGAAAAACTGCCCGCGACGCAGACGTATTTTCTGAGTTCCGCCGGCAGCACCGCCGCCGTAAAAACTTCCGCCGGCGGGTAAACGAAAAACAAGTAACATTCATCGGTGATCACGTAAATTTCGCGCTCGGCGCAGAGCTCGATGATTTTTCGCATCTCGCTGGCCGGCACGACGCGACCCGACGGATTGCTCGGCGAATTGACGATCAAGAGTTTGGTATTAGCGGTAATTGCGTTTTTGACTTGCTCGGCGGATAAAATAAAATCGGTTTCTTCGGTTTCGATAAAAACATTGTTCGCGCCCGTGAAATTGACGATTTCGGGAAATGTCACCCAGTAAGGTTTCGGGATCAAAACGTCGTCGCCCGGACCGACCAGCGTACAAATCGCGTTAAAAAGTGCCTGTTTTCCACCGCACGCCGCCGCAATTTCCGACGGCGAAACTCGTGCGCCGAATTGCTCTTGATAAAATCCGGCGACCGCTTCGATAAACGGTTTCATGCCGGCGGCGGCGGTGTATTTCGTGATGTTTTTGTGCAAACCTTCGATCGCCAGATCTTTGATGAATTCAGGCGTCGGGAAATCGGGTTCGCCGACCGTTAAATCAATCACGTCGAAACCTTGCTCGCGCAAATTGGCGGCGGCTTGCATTGCTTTGAACGTCGAAGACGTTTTCATTCGGGCGGCCGCTTCGGAAACAGGAAAAGAACTCATAATCATCAATTTTAAAGAATAAACAGTTCTGCTTTTCAAATTCGCTATTGATTTTACACGATTTTTTGACTTGTCACGAAATCGGAAATACAGAAAATCCTCGTTTTAAAAATAACGAGGATTTATGCTGTTACAATTTTGATAAATTTTGATTCGGGAATAGATCGCCGGACAAGAATCTCGATTGATAACTTTTGTCCGTCAATCTAATTTGAGCATTAAATGAAATTTGATGGCTATTGAAAAATTAGAACTTATTTTGCCCGTGTTCCTATTGGATTTATTGAGGCTAATTTTTTCTTTCTAAAAATTCGACGCGATTTCCGAACGGGTCACGAAATTCGAAACGATCATAAAAGGGAATCGGAATGCTTTCGAGAATTTCGACATTATTTTCAATCAGTTTTTCGCGCCAGGCATTCAAATTTTCGACTTCATATGCAACGTGCGCATTTGATTGCGCCCGTCGGGCATTGTCTTCTGTCCCGATGTGCACTTGAAACGCGCCGACTTCGAGCCAAAATCCGCCGCGCGTTTGCAAAATTTCCGGTTTTGGAATTTCCTTTAAACCCAAAACGCCGCAGTAAAATTCCCGTGCTTCGTCTTCCGCGCCTTTCGGAATCGTAATTTGCGTGTGCTGAACTCTGAGAATTAAAAGCTTTTTGATCATTTTAGTTTTTCGCGCATTTTGGCTTCAACGAGCGCGGGAACCAGGCCTTCGACGCGACCGCCAAGCGTGAAAACCTGTTTCATCAGATTTGACGAAACATACGAATATTCTTCCGCCGCCATCAGAAAAACAGTTTCGATTTCCGGTTCAAGCCGGCGATTCATCAAGGCCATCCGCAATTCATATTCGTAGTCGGAAACAGCGCGAATGCCCCGCACAATCGCCGTCGCGCCTTGTTTTTTTGCAAAATCGGCGGTCAAACCGGAAAAACTGTCAACGACCAGTGCACATTTGCCGTTTTCTACGACAGGCAGAATTTCACGAATCATTTCACATCGCTCTTTGACGGAAAACAACGGATTTTTGTCGGGATTATTCAGAACGGCGATAATAATTTCATCAAAAAGCGGCAAACTGCGCTTGATAATATCAAGATGGCCGTTCGTTAAAGGGTCGAATGAACCGGGAAAAATGGCGCGACGCATAATTTTTGAGTCTATAGTCTGTAGTCCAAAGTCTAGAGCCAAATATACAAAGTTGCGACCAGACTCGAGATTAAGGACTAATTTTAAAATTTCGTTTCAAGCAATTTTTTCGCCTCTACAGTCGTTTCCTTGTATTCAGGCAGAAAATCAGGGTTCGCCTTCATTTTTAGAAGATATTCGAGCTGCTTTTTGGCCGCGTCTTTTTTTCCGACGGCGAGATATGCTTCCGCTAAATGCAGGTGAAGATAGGTGTTGTCGTCTTCGATTTTGAGTCCTTGTTCAAGATATTCGACCGCTTTTTCGGGTTTTCCGCCCATTAAACCGGCGGTTTCAATCTCGACTTGAGCCAAAGCATCGTAAGCACTCGCGCCTTGATATTTCGGGTCAATTTCGATGACCTTATTCATCGCCTCCTTAATATCGCCGACCGCTTTGACGCCGACCGTCACGGGACTTGCTTTTGACTGTTCGCCGAGATTCGCGCCGTACCAAAAATATCCGTCAGCTTTGCCGGGTTCAACCCGCGACGCAATTTTGCCGGCCTGCACACCGTCTTCCAATGCTTTCTCTTGTTCCTTTTCGTCGGTTGAATTTTTGCCAAGAAAATAATTGAATTTGGCAAACTTCCATTCAACCTCAAAATTTCGTGCGTCAGGATTTCGGACGGCGGCAAGCGATTTGACGGCTTCGCGCAATTTTGCCAAGTCTTCGCGCTGCCGGAAAAGCGCGTCGCATTTTGTCACTGTTTCACCGATCAATGCGGCGTTCGCGGTTGGCGGTACCGCTTCAGTTTCGACTTTTTTCGCGCAGGAAGCCGCCAGAAACACGAGCAAGCCAATTGTAATAAAACTGTAAATATATTTTCGCATCATCGGACAAATTACCAAAAACGGTTAAAATAAGTTATATTTTTATATTTCGTTACTGAACGACTATTCATTTTAATTCATATTGCAATTTTAGCGAAACCAAAAATGAGCAAAAACGGACAAGCGGCGGCATTTTACGATCTCGAAGGAACTCTGGTCAGCACCAATCTCGTACATACGCTCGGATTCTACGCGCAGCGTCAGCAAGGTTTGTGGGAAACCATCAAGATGAGCGCGGGAACAGTCGCGAAACTGCCGTTTTTCGGGCTTACCGATCTCTATTCGCGCAATGTCTTTAACGAGGTCTTTTTCCGCAGTTACAAAGGTTTATCCGAAGACCGCTTGCGCTTTTTCTCAGAAGAACTTTTCGAAGAAGTTCTGAAACCGGCGGTTTTTCCCGGCACTTTTGAATTGATAAAAACATCAAAAAAAATCGGTCAGCGGCAGATTGTGCTGACCGGCGCACTTGATTTTACGGTTGCGCGACTGATGGATTATCTTGGCATTGACGATTTCGTCGCCAACCGTCTGGAATTCGTCAACGGCTACGCGACCGGGCGCATTTTGCCGCCCGTCATGGCTTCGGCGACAAAAGCGAAATGGATGCGCGAATACGCCGAACGCGAAAACATCAATTTGAGCGAATCTTTTTCATATTCCGACTCGATTTCCGATTTGCCGATGCTCTCGATCGTCGGTCATCCGGTCGCCGTCAATCCCGATTTTCGCCTCAAACAAACCGCGACGCAGCACGATTGGGCGATTTTGGATTTGAAGTAGAATTGTTATAATGGCTACGTAGCCAAGTAGCTGTGAAATGAATTTTCGGAGGAAAGAAAAATGTCGCATACAGTCAAAGATGCAAAGAATAATTTGAGCGGATTGATTCGGCTCGCGGAAAAAGGCGAACCGCAGATAATTCGCCGCAACGATACGGAAGTCGCGGTTGTCATTTCAATTGAGGATTGGAAGAAAATGAACGGCAAGAAAGAAAGTTTTGTTGAATTTCTACAAAAAAGTCCCCTTGATGAAATAATTCCGTATCTTGAAAGAAACGATGATCCCGTGCGCGAGGTATCGTTTGAATGAGGTTTTTGCTCGATACAAACATCATTTCCGAGCCGAAACAAAAAAAGCCGAACGCTCAGGTTCTCGAATGGCTCGACGCGCAGGATGAATCGAAGCTATTTTTAAGCGTTTTAACCGTCGGCGAAATTCGCAAGGGCATTTCTCGGCTCGAATCAGGGAAAAAGAAAGCGGAATTAGAGCAATGGCTGGAAAAATTGCGAAGCCGCTTTTTGCGCCGAATTCTTTCTTTGACCGAAAAAACATTTTTAGTTTGGGGGAAAATGTCCGGCGAATTCGAGGACAAAGGTATAGCTCGTCCGGCATTCGATTCGCTTTTGGAAGCGACCGCACTCGAACAAGATCTAATTTTAGTGACGCGCAACGTCAAAAACTTTCAAAATTCACAAGTGACGATTTTGAATCCTTGGGAAGATTAAACTGGTGCGGGCGGCGTGAAACTCGGGCTGATTGATTACGAAGGCAAACTTTTGTTGAGTGCTTACGGAGAATAAATTGTAAGTATTAATATGCAAAGGTTTGTAAATTGATGAACGAATTAGAATTTACCACTGAGGAAGTAAGTTTAATCTCTGAAATTATAAATCAGAAGTCTGTCTCTATAATTTGGGACATAAATGCATTTTACTTTAATACTCAACAATTTACTTACAAACTTGAATGTATAAGTGATTTGCCCGAAGGTTCTAATTATGAATATGACGAAATCTTTTATTGTCGGTTTGAAAAACTAAATGAGAAAGTTAGCTTTAGTTCAAATGATCCGAAGTTTTGGTACAAAATCATTTCAAAGGAAATAAAAGTTGATTCCATCAAAATTATTAACATAATTCAAGTGTTTCCTAAGGATTTTTTGATTGATATAAGCGAAATATCGAATTATAAAAAAGGTTTGAATAAGTTGAGTCTTGGTTTGATAGTTGAAACCAAAGAAGGTTCAATACCAGCTTTTTTGCTGCCGTCAAATCACGGTTTTACTTGGCAAACTAAGTATGATTTTTATTCGCAGGCTGAAGTTAGTGAATTATTAACGGATAAAATTACAAAATTTAAGTTGAGAACGGTGTGAAGTCACCCATAAGTATTTAATTAAAATATGGCATTGCAATTACGCAGAAAAACACACGAATCAATTATTTACATTGATAAAGACAGCGCGCCGCGGATTATGCCGTTTGGCGAGGATTTTATTATTAACGATCTGCCGACGGGGACACGCGTGATTTATCCGAATCCGCCGATCAAGGGTTTGCCGAACCGCGAGGCGGCGATTCGTTACGCGGTCAATCATCCGATCGACGCGAAACCGCTTTACGCGCAGCTCGAACCCGGAATGCGCGTGACGATTGCGA
>JBDTZT010000223.1:0-6295 GCA_040005005.1 Actinomycetota bacterium | reverse complement strand
CCAAATACCGCAAATTGCACTATGGACAAAGATAGGATTGCCATTAATCACGGTTTGTATTTTAAAGGGACTCCTCAGCCCGGAACTTTGCTTTCCTCACATGGTTCTAAATATAAGGCAATACAAAACATTGGGGGGGCACATGGAGATGATCATTGGGATTATTCTCAACTTCTTCAATTGATGCGCGGCGTTGTCCCAATACCATTCAAAGATAAGTCCGGCAATACCACAATGATGGACATGGAAACCGCGCTTCTCAACGGGCATCCGTCTCTTTGGGACGAACCACAGAAACTGACAGAAGCGGATTTAACGGATTTTTCCAGTTTAGGTTTTATGATCAAAAATTTGAAAGCGAAATTTTAAGGAGAAAAGCTATGCCGAATTTGAATCAAGAACAACCTGCGCCGAAAGAATAGAGATTAAGATGGGACGCGCTCAATGGGCGTTGAAGAATAACTTTAGGAATAATTGTCTGGGGCTTCACTTCCGTGTCCGAAAGAAAAATAACAAAAATCTAAAATTATGAATAAATTGATTTGTCAAAAATGCGGCGGCGAGATTTCAAACGAATTTGGCGTAACTTTAGTTTATTGCACAAATTGCGGAGCCGGTGTCCAAAGTTTGCAACCTGAAAAACCGGTGGCTTTCGGTCAGGTTCCAAAGCTCGTTTCACCAAAATCTCCAACCAACAATTCGTCATCCAACTCAAAAATGGCGCGCTATTTTTTAGGCTGTTTGGGTTTAGGCGCGATTTTGCTCTTGGCTCTCGGCATTTTCGGTTACTGGTCTTGGTCGGGAAAAAATCCGTTGGCGAAGTTTACCAAACAATACAATTGCACAATTACGGGCGAGCCTGAGCCTGAGACTTCGGAAGATTATTACAATCGGGCGGGCAAGCACATCGAGATTTTCAGTGACAATGGTGTCACTAGTCTTAATGATTGTGCATTTGCTGCCTTGGATGAAGCCATTCGCCTCAACCCAAACAATGCCAACGCATTTCTTTTGCGTGGTTACGGCTATCGTCAAAAAAAGCAATATGATTTGGCTTTAGCAGATTATGGCAAAGCAATCGAAATTGAGCCGAAAGCCTCCCGCAGTTATTACTTGCGAAGCAAAATTTATCTCGAAAAAGAAACGTTTGAGAAAGCACTCGCCGACGTTTCTGAGGCGATTCGTCTCAAACCCAATGACGAAAATTATTATTATGACCGGGTTTTTATTTATCGAAAGCTCGGTAGAAATGATTTAGCCGAAGCTGATTAACAAAAACACAGGGAGTTGGTTTCCGCGAAAATCGAAAAAACAACAACTCCCGCACCAAGTAAAACTTCAAATAATTCCGATTCCACGAAGACAATTTCAGGCGGAGTTTTAAACGGCAAGGCAACCAATCTTGTCAAACCGACGTATCCGATGGCGGCACGTGCAGTTCGCGCCAGCGGTACGGTCAATGTTCTAGTGATGGTTGATGAACAAGGTGATGTGATTTCGGCGTCAGCGGTTTCTGGACATCCGCTTCTTCGCGCTTCGGCTGTGCAAGCGGCGCGCGCCTCGAAGTTTTCACCGACGATACTTTCGGGCAAACCCGTCAAGGTGACGGGCGTGATTGTTTATAATTTCGTTCCCGAATAGTTGAAGATGAGTGCGGAAACAGCATTTTCAGCTGTTTCCGCACTTTTTTTGATTACTCGACATTGACGAAATCCGTTCCGGTTCTGCCGAAGGTTTCGGGATGATACATCTCTTCGGCTTTCGCGGGCGGGACAACAAACTGTCCGGGAGTCGTTGCTCGCGTGACATACGAATAGTTGTAAACGCCTTCCCAGAGCAGCGAAGTAAAGGCTTCGGCGCGTTCGTCGCGGAAATTTTGGTGTTCAAACCAATTTGCACGCCACCAATAATAGCCGTAACCGTAGCTTCGCGAACCGTATTCGAGAACCGAAGTATTTTGCGTGTCGCCCGGAATTGTTTCGCTGACGGCGAGTTCGGGATTCAGGATTTCCAAACCTGCCGGAAGCTGGTCAACGAGGGCGACGTGATAACGACGCGCCTGGGCAACCATCGTCAAACGAATGCGGACCCGCGCTCCTGCCTTGATTGTCCAGCTTCCGTCGGCGTTTTGCTTCACATCTTCGCCCTGATCAACCGCTTCGTATTTTCGCAGAACCGTGAATCCGTAATCGGCGGGCGCGAGCTTCAGATTTTTCGGCGCGTATTTCATCCCGATCCGATAATAGAGCCGTCCCGCGCCCTGCCGGTCGAGAATCAGGTTTGAAGTTCCGCCTTGTTCGATAAGATACGACATCGGAATATTCAGCAAATTTGAATCAACCGAGCGACCTTTGAACACTTCTTCGCCGGCGTAAGTTCCGCCGAGCCAGATATTGGTCACAAAATCCGGCGTAACTTTCTCGAAAGCGTTGAAATATTTATCCAAAGCGAGCAGGATAAAGACATTTTCCTGCGTGTTTGACCACGCTCCCTTCGTGCGATGATCGAGCAGACCGCGGACGAGTTTCGGAATCAGATCGTTGTTCGGTTCGGCTTTGATCAAAGCTTCGAGCAGCACGCCGTCGGCCCGCCGGTTCGAATACATAATGAGCCATCCGCCGTCGCCGTAATCGGTAACGAAATTGGCGGTCGCGGCGGTTTCGGTCGTCCGGTTCATCAAAAAGCGTTTGATGGCTTCGACTTCCACGACGGAAGTTTTATCATTTGCCAGAACCGAAAGAATCCAGCCGATTGCTTCAAACGGCAACTTTTCGAGCGTCGCTTCCTTGAGCAACGCTTTCGCTTTCGCAACATCTTTATCGCCCATCAGATCGCGGACATAGAGCGTGTAAGCCGAAATCGTCCAGCGCACCTGCGGGTAATCCTTATACCATTTGTCGTAATATTTCTCGACCGATTTGAGATAAGGTTTGGTTTTGTCGAGCATCTCTTGAGGAACTTGGTAGCCTTTCGCTTTTGCCAGAGCCAACGCGTGCGCGACGTGAACCGTCAAAAACGGGTATTCGTAGCGTTCCCGATTGCGCGACCAGAGTCCGAAACTACCGTCTTCGCGCTGCCGACCTTTTAAGATTTCGATGTCTTTTGCAAAATTCCTGTCGAGTTCGGCTTTGGTCGGCATTTCTTTGGATTTGAAAGCCGTCAGCACATCGCGCAAAGCGGCAATCGAAATCATCCGCGACGAAATTTGCTCCGAACATTCATACGGGTAGCGATAGAGAAAGATAAAGGCGTCGGTCAATTCCTGCAGCTGCGTCGAGGAAGTCGTTACTTCCAGACCGCCAAACTGCGGGAAAACGTCGCCCGGCGTTTGGATCGGCTGAAAAACTGCGCCGTTTTCATCCGTCGTGCCGTAAGTCGCAAAGGCCTCGGTCGTCGCCGGAGTCCAAACGGGCAGCGAAATTTCCGCCGCGTCAGACCAATTTCCTGCCGTCGCCGCGATTTGGAAACGCGCCGTTCCCGCTTTTTCCGCCGAGACCGGGAAACGAACTTCCGCCCGGTCGTTGGCTTTGACAAGAACGCGGCGACCGCCGCCGCTGGTCAAGGTTGCGTTGGTCGCGCGAACCGCGACATCAACCGCCATATCTTTGTCGGTTTGATTTTGGACGACGACCGGCAATTCGATTTTATCGCCGAAATTCATAAATCTTGGCGCACTCGGGCGAACCATCAAAGGCTGTTTCGCTGTCAAACTCGATTCGCCGCCGCCGAAGCGTTTGCCCGCGTCCACCGTTACCGCCATTATTCGATAGCGGGTTAAGTTGTCCGGGATTTTCACGTCAACCGTCGCTTTGCCGCCGGAATCAGTTTTGACCGACGGCGCAAAGATCGCCAATGCGTTGAAATTTAAGCGCAGATTGATCGGCGTGTCGGGATTGGTCGGCTGATTTTCATCTCTGGGGGACATATCAGCCGTTTTGTCATCCTTGCTCGCTTCTTTTCTCTTCGTCGGCGAAGAAGGGGTAGCCTGTGGTTTCGCGGCATTCATCATACCGCCGGAAAGAGTGACCATTTCTTTCATCTGTCGCGCGTTTACCGGTAATTGATTAACGGTTTGCGGCTTAATATCTTTTTCATTGCCCAGCAAAATATCTTTCCGCGAATGATAGTTGGTCACGCCGTCGCCGCGCTGGGCGTAGAAAATATCGAGTGGACTGCCGATGCGGTAACCTGACAGTGCAAGCACGCTTTCATCCACGACGACGACCGCGACTTCCGAATTTGCGACGGGTTCGCCGCGATTATCCGTCACCGCGACATCAATTTTCGTCGTGCCGCCGGGTTCGACGGTTTTATCCTTCGGTTCGGCGGAAACGTTTAATTTGCGAACGTCGGTTGAAATTGAAAGATTGATATTTCCGCTCGCAAACGCCGGACGCTTGGCGAGTTTCGGGTCGGTCTCGCCTTTGTCGTTCGTTCGGTCAGCCGCGCCAACTAAATCTACTTGCGCGTAAATATTCGGCAGATATTTTTCCTCAAGCGGAATTTTCAGCGTGATCGAAGAATCCTTCATCGTAAAACGCTCGGTTTTGATGATCCCGCCGCGCCGCAAAGTGAGAACGCCTTCCGCGTTTGGAAACGGCGAAATTACAAGTAATTCGGCAACGTCGTTCGGCGCAAAATCTTTTTTGTTCGGAATGATTTGGGCTTCTTCCTGTTCGACATTGCGTTTCGGCGGCGTTTTTCCGCCCGGCACCCAGACGGTAAATTCCGATTCATTGAAACGCTCTTTATCGTCCATGACCCGCGCCGTAATATTGTATTGTCCGCCTTGTTTGGCGATGAATTCACACATTTGCGGCCCGTCGGCGAGCGATTTTATGTTGCAGGTTTGCTCGTCAATCGTTTTTTCGCTCCACGCGCCTTTGTCGAAAACCCAATCCTTCAAAATGGCTTTGATCTCAACGTCGCGGCCCGCCACCAATTTGCCGTCAATGTCGGAAACGATTGATTCGATCTGAATTTTTTCGTTTTTCTGGACAAAAGTTCGCGGCGTTTTGATGCCGACATATAAGTCCGCCGGATGCACGAGCAAGCTCGTCGAACTCGACCACGTTTGCCGGTTAACGTCCTGTACCGCAGCCGAAGCCGAGATCGTGTAAGGTCTGGGCGGCTTGACCGATTCAAAATCAATTTTGAGGCGATGTTTTCCGCTTGCGTCCGTAATTCCTTTAAAGACTTGCGTCGTGCTTTGACCGCCCGGACGATAGCCGCCGCCACCTTCGTAATTTCGATAGCTTCCCCACCAAGGAATCCACGTTCCGAACGTAAAATCTCCGCGATTCGGCGGCGTGTAGCTTGTCGGGGTCGCCGTCACCGTCCAATTTGTTTCGGCATTTGCCAGACCGCCGCCCGCGTAATATTTCGCTTCGACCGATAACTCTGCCTTGCCGCCGACAAAATGCGGACTGGGCGAATCAACTTTCGCCGAAACCTCGAATTCGGGACGGCGAAATTCCTGCACATTAAATTGATGATAGGTCGAATACGCGCTGTTCGCGGTTAGAATCTGAATATTCGCCTGCCCGAGATTCATATTGTCGGTCAGTTTGAATTTGAAATCGAACGCACCGAAAGCGTTGACATTGGCCGCGCCTTTGGTGATTTCGTTGCCGCGTGAATCCGTCACCATGTAAGTTATCCCGCCGCCGGCGCGGTCGCCGAGCGGCTGAATGTCGCCGAGCTTTCCGCCTTCATAGAAACGAATATAGCCTTTGATCGAAACTTCTTCCTTCGGGCGATACATCTTTCGATCGTCAAAAACAAACCAGCTCAGCGTATCGGCGTAGCCTTTTTTATACCAATTGCCGTAATCAGCCCAGTAATAAGTAGAATCTTCGGGCATAAACGCGATGTCTTTGCCTTTTCGGGCAATCAAAACATTCTGCGCTTTTTGCGATTGCGCGGCGGGCAGCGGAAGGCGTAAAATTCCGTTTTCGGTCGTTTGGCTTGTCTGCGCTTCTTCGATGGTTTCAATTTTTTGCGAGTCGCCGTTTTCGTCAACCGATTCGACTTCCTTGATTGATTCTTCCGAACTTCCCCAGCTCCAGAGCCATTCCCACCAGGATTTTTCCTTTGGAGCATTTTCGGAAACGCGTTTGCCCGTCGGCGTTTTGCCGTTCGGATAGATCGAAAGCTCAACGTTTGAGAGCGGTTTGCCGGTTTTCAGATCGGTCGCAAAACCGACGAGTTCGTCGTTGTCAACAAACGCATCAAGCCCGATTTGGGTTGATTGCGCCCAAACCGTAATGCGCGTCCGGTCGTATTTGTCGCGCCG
>JBDTZT010000222.1:0-6309 GCA_040005005.1 Actinomycetota bacterium | reverse complement strand
ATGCGAATACGGCGCAGGTTGCAAATACGGAAACTGCCCCGACACCTCAAGTTCAAGCGACTCCGCCGTCTCAACAACAAACTACGGCGATCAGCCCGGACAACACGCCAAACAAACAAATCACGATAAAATCTTCGCTTTATGAAGTTAAACTCGATTCAAAAGGGGCGTTGGCGACAAGCTGGATTTTGTTCAAAGACAAATCACCGAAAGGCGAGCGTGAAATATTTGCCGATGGTTCGACCGATACCGAGAAAAAGCCGCTTCAATTGATTTCGGATGAAGCAAAAAATCGCAACCCGCGTGAACTTCCGTTTCGTCTCTCGACCGATGACCAAAACTTAAACACGATTTTGAATGACCGCAATTATCAGGTTTCAGCGGATGAAACGATAACGCTCACTGAAGGACAGGAAAAACAGATTGATTTTACGCTGACGGACGAAAACGGCACGGAAGTCAAAAAAACCTTTATTTTCCGTGCTGACAGCTACCTCGCGGATTTACAGGTTAAATTAACCCGCAACGGTCAAACCGTTCCAAACACAAAACTTCTGATCGGCTCGAGTATCGGCGATCAGGGCATTGTTTATCATAATTTTTATCATATCGAACCCGAAGCCGTTTCGCTGGTCAAGAGTAAAATTCAACGGTATCCGGGAGCTTCGTTCACTTATAAAGATGTTCCCGTAAATAAAGACGGTCAGTTAGTAAATGAAAGTCAGGCAACTCAAAGTTTTGACGGCGCGGTTGATTGGGGAGGCGTCGCCGATGCCTATTTCGCAATGGTCGCCGTTCCGGCACAGCAAACGCAAGGGCTTGAATACCGTGCTTATAAATATGAATTTCCGGTCGCGCCTTATTATGACGGAATTATCAGTTGGGTGACGCGGAATCAGAAGACGACCGAAACACGACATTTAGTAACGGCGTATGTGCCGATCAATGTTGATGGTTCGACAACCAAGATTTATGCCGGAACGAAAGATTATTTTGCGCTTAGCGAATATAACAAAACTCTTTCGGAAAGTGTCGGAAGACCCGCAGGTATTAATGATTTAATCAACTACGGATTTTTTGGCTTTTTTACTAGCCGACTTTCAGTACCAATTCTGTATTCGCTGAATTTCTTAAACAATTTGACGAATAATTACGGTATCTCGATTATCATTTTTACGATTTTATTCTATACTTTGCTGTTTCCGCTTCGTTGGTCGCAGTCGAAATCCTTCAAAAAGGCTTCAGGTAATGCGCCGAAGATGAAGGATATTCAGGACCGAATCAAGGATTTGCAGAAAAAAGGCATTCCCGCTGACGACCCGCGGATGCGTCAGTTGCAGATGGAACAGTTGAAAATGACGAAAGACGCGCTGCCGATTGGCGGTTGTCTGCCGATGCTTTTGCAATTTCCTTTGCTTTTTGCTTTTTATACAGCCGTCACGGTTTCGCTTGCAATTCGTCAGGCATCTTTTTTATGGTTGCCCGATTTATCTGCCGGTGACCCATATCATCTTTTAAACTTTATTTTTGTCGGTTCGATGGTTCTTTCTATGAAGCTGACTCCGACCACGCCGACGGTGACGCCCGAGCAGCAGATGCAGCAAAAGATGATGACGTATTTTATGCCGGTGATGCTTTTATGGGTAATGTGGAGTTCACCGGCTGGACTTTTGCTTTACTGGTGCGTCGGTAATTTTGTCAGTTTCGGACAACAAATATTAATCAACCGGATGAATAAAAACAACGAGCCGCCAAAGGAAGAAATTGTTGATACTGTTCCGAAAAATGCGAAAAAGGTGAAACCGAAACTTTCTACTTCATAAATTGCAAATTGTTAATTGTAAATAATTTAGCCAATAATCCAATTAACGATTTATAATTTGCGATGAACGCTTTAATTATGAATGAAATTTGCCAACAAGCTACGACTTTTTTAACAGAGATTATTTCCGACTTGCGTTTTAATCTGAATGTTTCGTCCGAATGGACTGACGAAGGCTGTTTGCTGAATTTAAACGGCGATGATGCTTCATTCCTGCTTACCGAAAACGGCGAAATGCTTGATGCCTTTGAAACTTTGCTGTTCCAGATTTACGGCAGAGAACTTGACCGAAGTCACCGTTTTATTTGCGATGCTGACGGTTTTCGGCAGTCGCGCAAAGCCGAACTTCAGGCAATGGCCCGTTTTGCCGCGCAAAATGTTCGTAAACACGGCAGACCTTTTACTTTTGGAGTTTTAAATTCGACCGAACGCCGTATTATACATCTGACTTTGCAAACGGAAGAAGATTTAACAACCGAATCAATCGGTGACGGAAGAGACCGACGGCTTCAAGTCAACTTGAAAGCCTGAAAGTGAAAAAGTTTAAAAGCTGAAAGTTTGGAAAAGCAGTTTTTTGTTTATCTAAACCCACTTTTAAACTTTTTCACTTTTAAATCTTTTCACTTTTCACTTTATGCAAAACACAATTGTTGCGTTGGCAACACCTCTCGGGAGAAGCGGAATCGGTGTGATTCGTTTAAGCGGCGATGATTCGTTGACGATCATCCGCCGACTTGTGCGCGACGAAAAATTTAACCCGAAACCGCGTTTTGCTCAACTGAAAAAACTTTACGACCTTCAATCCGGCGAAATTTTAGATGAAGTAATAATCACGTATTTCAAATCACCGCAATCATTTACGGGTGAAGATGTAGTTGAGATTTCTTGTCACGGCTCGCCGATTATTTTGCGGCAAATTATTGATTATTGTCTAAAACTTGATGCTCGAATGGCGGAAGCCGGCGAATTTTCGCTTCGCGCACTGGCAAACGGTCAAATGAATCTCAGTCAAGCAGAAGCAATTCGAGATTTGATTGATTCACAATCGGTTGCCTCGGCGCGACAATCAATCCGGCAGCTTCGCGGCGAACTTTCCAACCAACTTCAACCGCTTAAAGATGAATTGCTTGATGTCATCGTTGTTTTAGAGTCGTCGCTCGAATTTGTCGAGGATGATTTGCCCGATTTTCAAACCGAAAATATTAAAACCAAACTTTCCGAGTTAGCTGAAAATATCGGCAAAATGGCTTCGACATTTCAAGCCGGAAAACTTCTTCGGGAAGGTGTAAAAGTCGCCCTCGTTGGACGACCAAATGTTGGTAAATCGAGTCTTTTCAATGCTTTGCTCGGGCAAGATCGGGCAATTGTGACCGATCTTGCCGGAACCACCCGCGACCAGCTCCACGAAAAACTTGTCATCGACAATATTCCTGTTTCGCTGATTGATACCGCCGGACTTCGGGAAACTTTCGACAGGGTTGAAAGCATCGGTGTTGAGCGTTCAAAACGCACTATGGCGGATGCTGACTTGGTTATCGTTCTGCTCGACGGTTCGCAAGATTTGACTGCTGAAGACAGAGATATTTTAGCTCAAGTCGAACAGCTAAATCATTTAATTGCAATCAATAAAATTGATATTTCCGAAAATTTCAATTTTCAAATTCCTAAAATTAAAATTGTTAAAATTTCGGCTAAAACAGGGGAAGGTTTAGCCGAACTTCAACATTTCATCATCGCACCTTTTCATCCGCAAGAGCTTGAGCAGGCAGGGTTTCTTGTTTCTGACGCCCGCCATTATGATTTACTTTTGCGTTCAAAAAGCGAGATTGAAAGTGCAATAAATTTGTTTACACAAAAAATGAGCGAAGAAATTGTTTTAATCGGACTTCATAATGCAATTCGGTATCTTGGACAAATTACCGGCGAAACGACAACCGAAGATATGCTCACCCGAATATTCTCGACCTTTTGTATCGGCAAGTAAACCCTCATAACCATCAAAAACAAAAGAAAATCTAATTATTAACAGAAGCCTGAATATTCAGGCTTTTTCTTTGTTTTGTTGATTGTTTTTCTTATTGATACTTCGTTTTTGTTTGCTAAATTTTGTATCTGTATTGTAGGGGTATAGTAGTAAGTATCAGATACAGAGTGAGCGAAATTATGCTACATACTGCTACATATAGCACTACATAACAACTGATAATTTTTAAGCGGCAAAATAAAATGAGTTCCAATATCAAAATAACCAGAATCTGCCAGTTTTGCGGGGCTGAATTTACAGCCCGAACAACCGTTACGAAGTATTGCTCACATCCATGTGCATCAAGGGCATATAAACAAAGAACGCGAAATCAAATTGTGGAAAAGAGCGTTGCCGAAACGGTGCAGATCATTTCAGTTAAAAAGACCGAAATTCAAGCGAAAGACTTTCTCACGATCAATGAGGCAAGCGAATTGCTTAACGTCAGTCGGTGGACGATAAGTCGTGCCATTGCCGCTGATAGGCTCAAAGCCGTGCGAATGGGCAAGCGCGTGATCATCCGCCGAAAAGACATTGACGAATTATTTACCTGAAAATTATGAAAGTTTTTTTACGCGAAAAGAAAATGACGAAAGGCAGACGCAGCCTTTATCTGGATTTTTATCCGCCGATCCCGCATCCGGAAACGCGAAAACCGACCCGGCGCGAACATTTGAAACTGTTTATATACGAAAAACCGAAAACGGATTTAGAAAGAGACCACAACAAGGCAACGAAAATTCTTGGCGAAACGCTGCGTTCAAGACGGCAGATCGAAATTCAAAACGGATATTACGGTTTTATGACCGCTCATAACAGTAAAAAGAGTTTCATCGCATTTTTCGATGATTTTATCGAAAATAAGCGTCTGACCACATCAAAGAGCAACTATGAAAATTATGTTTCGATCGGAAAATACGTGAAGGTTTTCGCCGGTGAAAAATGCACGTTCGCGAATATTGATGAGCATTTTTGCACCGGTTTTAAAGATTTCCTTTTAAGGCAGGACCGGATTTCCGGCAATACGGCATCCAGCTATTTTGATAAATTCAAATATATAATCCGTGAAGCCTACAAACAAAAAATGCTCCGGGAAAATCCGGCTGAGAATATCAAGTCCATAAAAACCATCGCTCCCAAACGCGAGTTTTTGAGCTTTGATGAGCTTCGGGCTTTAGCCGAAACTCCGTTTCATTATGAAGATCTGCGCCGTGCCTGCCTCTTTGCATCTTTGACCGGTCTGCGGTATTCGGACATTCAAAATTTGACGTGGAATGATCTTCAGTCAGCTGGCAACGGTAAATATTTCATTCGTTTTCGGCAGAAAAAGACAAAGGAAAATGAAGTAATGCCTTTATCAGTGGATGCTTTTTCTTTGATTGGGGAACGCGCCGCTGATTCCGAGAAGATCTTTAAAGATTTGAAATATTACCAGACGAAGTATATTGCGGATTGGATAGTAAAAGTCGGCATTTCGCGAAAAATAACTTTTCATTGTTTCCGCCATACTTTTGCAACCCTGCAAATGACTTTGGGAACGGATATTTATACTGTTAAAACGCTCCTTGGGCATAAGAATGTTCAGACGACGCAGATTTACGCGAAGATTATTGATGAGAAGAAACGTGAAGCCGTTGATAAAATTACTTTAGGTTAAGGTGGCGAATTTATGTGCCAGTGGTGCAAAAATTCGCCACTTGGTGCATTTTTGCACCAGTGGTTTATTTTTGCACCACTTCCGGAATATTTTTGAACCGTAGAAATCAGTAAGCAAAAGTAAGTAACCATAAATTGCTGACAAGATTGCGTTTATAGAACGGTATGTAAATTGCATTATCGTTATCACCAATTACTTTTTCTGAGGTGATAATGATGGACATAACGGTTACGAATTTAACGATCGAGGATATTTCGAGGGCGATCAGGGATGAATTAAGAAGTTATTTTGAACAACAGGAGGAAAAAGAGCGCGAAGACGAGATCGGCGGGATCGAACTGGCAATTGAAGTAACAAGACTTGCCAAACCGACGATCTACGGATTGGTTTCCGAACGCAAGATTCCGCATTCAAAACGCGGCAAAAAGCTGTATTTCTCGCGCAGAGAGCTAAAAGAGTGGCTTACTACGGGTAAGCGTAAAACACAGGACGAAATTGCGGATGAAGCCGCAAATTTCGATGTAAAAAGGAAAGAAGCGATTCCCTCGGCCAAGAGTAAAAATCGCTTCAACAATACGAAAAGACAGTTATAAACCGTCTTTCAATACCAGTTTGTCTATGAATAATAACATAAAAACCAACATAATTGAAAAAATCGCCGTCAAAACGCCGCTTGAAATTGCTACCGAGTATTTTTTAAAGGGCTGGCAGCCAATTCCGATACCGTTTCGTTCAAAAAATCCGAACTATGCAGGGTGGTCTGTTCAGCATGCCAATGGTGGTATGTTGAAAAGCCACCCCGAAAAT
>JBDTZT010000221.1:0-6313 GCA_040005005.1 Actinomycetota bacterium | reverse complement strand
ATAAACCGGCGGAATTGCGAAACGGATTTATTTTCACAACCCAAACGGGCAATGTTGATCTGGCGGCGAAAACACTCGCCAATGTGCGCCGGAAACACATCGGGATTTTTATCGAGCAGGACGTTTGGCAGTATAAAAACGCGCTCCGGCACGTTATCAAACAAACGCCGACGGATTTTAGCCAGCATTATACGGGAACGGGTTACGGGATATTCTACGGCGAATTTCCTTTGTAAAAACACCAAGTAAATCATTATTGAAAGAAAAGATGAGAAAATAGGACGCGGACAAACGCGGATTTAATGGACAAATGCGAATCAGATAAAAAACATCCGCGAAAATCAGCCAAATCCACTTTTGTTCGCGCCCCGTTTCTTTGTTTTTAACCGGATTCTTAATATATTTCTTATTATTTTTTAGAAAATTTCAAAAATTTCTTGCTGAATGAACATTCATTCAGTTATACTATCGGCAGCAAATTCAGCTACAAAAGAGGAAAAAATTATGGATGCAAAGATGGAAAAAGATTTTATCAAAGGCGGCGCGTTTTTGATTGAAAACAGAAGCGCGAGTGAAATGTTTACGCCTGAAGATTTTACCGAAGAACATAAGATGATTGGCGAGACGATCCGCGAATTTGTGGATAACGAGGTTCGCCCCCAAATCGAAGCGATGGAAAATCACGATTGGGAAACGGCGCGAAGACTGGTTCATGAAGCGGGCGAACTCGGACTTTTGGGCGCGAATATTCCCGAAGAATACGGCGGTGCGGCACTTGACCAAACATCCGGCGTGATTATCGCCGAAGGTGTCGGGCGCGGCGGCGGTTTCGGGACGACTTTCGGCGCACAAACTTCGATCGGACTGCTCCCGCTTCTCTATTTCGGCTCGGAAGAATTGAAAAAGACCTGGATTCCGCGCATCGTTTCGGGCGAAGTCGTGACGGCTTATTGTTTATCCGAAGCCGGTTCGGGTTCTGATGCTTTGGGCGCGAAATGCAACGCGAAATTGAGCGATGACGGCACAGAATACATCCTAAACGGCGAAAAAATGTGGATCTCGAACGGCGGATTTGCCGATGTTTTTATCGTTTTTGCGAAAGTTGACGGTGAGAAAAAACAGTTTTCGGCATTCGTCGTCGAAAAAAGCGAAAATTGTCGTCCGGGTGCGGAAGAACATAAAATGGGCATTAAATCTTCCTCGACGACGCCGCTGATTTTGTCTGATGCACGAATTCCTGTCCGCAATTTGATCGGCGAAGTCGGCGACGGCGCGAAGATCGCTTTTAATATTTTGAACGTCGGGCGTTTCAAACTCGGCGCATCCGTCACGGGTGGCGCAAAACTCGCTCTGCACGACGCGATTCGTTACGCGAACGAGCGTCATCAATTCAACAAACCGATTTCAAGTTTCGGCGCGATCAAACACAAACTCGCGGAAATGGCGATTCGCGTTTGGGTTGCCGAATCAATTACTTACCGCACCGTCGGAATGATTGACGCGCTGATCGGCGAAGACGGCGGCGACAAGGAAAAGAAATTGCGCTCGATCGAAGAATACGCGGTTGAATCTTCGATCAACAAGGTCGCTTGCTCGGAAGCACTCGATTATGTCGTTGACGAAATGGTGCAGATTTACGGCGGCGCAGGTTATTCGGCAGATTATCCGGCGGAAAAAGCGTATCGCGATTCGCGCATCAACAGGATTTTCGAAGGCACGAACGAAATCAATCGAATGCTCATTCCGGGACAATTGATGAAGCGTGCGCTGAAAGGTCAGCTCGGAATTATTCCGGCTGCCAAAGCCTTGCAGGAAGAAATCTTGAATCCGCAAATGTCGTTTGACGATGAAGAAGGCGTATTGGTAACGGAACGCAAACTCGCCCAAAACGCGAAGAAAATCGCGCTCATGATTCTCGGCACGGCGGCGCAAAAATATATGATGGAGCTTTCGAATCAGCAGGAAGTTTTAATCAGCGCGGCGGACATTATCATTGATGCCTATCAGATGGAGACGGCGATTCTGCGGGCGCAAAAACTCGCGGAAAAAGGCGACGCGGCAAGCCAGATTGATATGGCAAGCGTTTTCTGCAACGACGCCATTCAGCGCGTCGAAGCGAAAGCGAAAAACACGCTCGCGGCGATCACCGAAGGCGACGAAATGAAAACAATGCTCGTTGCCCTCAAACGCTTTACAAAAAACAATTCACCCGTCAACACAATCGCGGCGCGGCAGCGAATTGCCGATACGCTGATCGCGGCGAATAAATACGTCTTTTAACTATTGGATTTTAGATTTTGGATTAGTCCGATGTCGAAAGGCTTCGGACTTTTTTTGTAAAAGTTAAAGAAAAATCTTGACAGCTATAAAAAAAAGTCATAATCTTGAAGAGAGTAAAACTTATGCTAATGCAAAGTAACATCAAAAAAATTAATAACGAACTTAAAAACGAAAGGTTTTCGCCTTTTGTCATTATTAGCATTAGTGTCATTATTCTGTTTGGCGGATGATGACTTTTGAAAGATTGTGGAATCTCTGAGGAAAGTCGTTATCCGAAAGAAAAGGGTAATGACTTTTTTAATTTATGGCTCGTGAAGATGAAAAGGTAGTTATGACAAGCGTTGCAAATGTCCCGACAGTGGTAAAAGATGCCGCACAGCCCGTCACGGAAACGCTTTTGCCGTCTGCGCCAAGAGGTGCGGAAATTCTCGTTAAAGGTTTGATAAAAAACGGCGTTGACACGGTTTTCGGACTTCCGGGCGGCGCGGTTTTATTTATCTACGACGAGATTTGGCGTTTTCGCGATGAAATTACGCATTATCTCGTGCGGCACGAGCAAGGCGCGGTTCACGCGGCGGAAGGTTATGCGCGGGCGACCGGCAAAGTCGGCGTTGCGCTGGTCACGTCGGGTCCGGGCGCGACCAACGCCGTGACTGGAATTGCGACGGCTTATATGGATTCGATACCGCTCGTTGTCATCACCGGACAAGTTCCGAGCACGATGATCGGAACCGACGCTTTTCAGGAAGTTGACACGTTTGGTGTGACGCTTCCGATCGTCAAACACAGTTATCTTGTGAGAGATGTCCGCGACCTTGAAGCGATCATTGACGAAGCATTTCAGATTGCCAAATCGGGCAAGCCGGGACCGGTCGTGATTGATGTTCCGAAAGATATTACGGCACAGCTTTGCGACAATCCGCGCCGCATTCACGCCGAATATCTATTTGAAAATAAAGAAGAACCGATTGACGAAACCACGCTCGAATTAGTTGTCGAAAGATTAATTAATGCGCGACAGCCGGTTTTTTACGTCGGCGGCGGCGTTGTCACAGCGGACGCGGCCGACGATTTGATGAAGGTTGTCGAAACTTTGCAAGTACCGGTCACGCCGACGCTGATGGGACTCGGCGGATTTCCGACAGCGCACGCTTTGAGTCTCGGAATGCTCGGAATGCACGGAACTTACGCCGCGAATATGGCGGTTTCGGAAAGCGATTTACTCGTGGCGGTCGGGGTCAGGTTTGATGACCGCGTGACCGGAAAACTCGCAACATTCGCGCCGCATGCGGAAATTATTCACATTGACATTGACCCGTCAAACATCGGAAAAATCAAAAAAGCGCATATTTCATTGGTTGCAGACGCGAAAACGGCTTTACGGAAAATCGCCGGAAAACTCGAAAATGCCGACAAAGCGAAAATTTCCAAAGGCAAAGCAAAACGCGAATCTTGGTGGAATAAATTAAACGATTGGCGTGATTCCGTTCCTTTTTCGTGTGAATATTCCGAAACGGAAATCAAGCCGCAGCATTTGATCGAAGAACTTTATAAAGTAACAAACGGCGACGCGACCATCGTTACCGATGTCGGGCAGCATCAGATGTGGGCGGCGCAGTTTTATCCGTTCAAGCGCTCGCGTCAATGGCTGACGAGCGGCGGACTCGGGACGATGGGATTCGGACTTCCGGCGGCGATGGGCGCCCAGCTTGCTTGCCCTGACACTCAAGTTGTCGCGGTCGTCGGCGACGGCGGTTTTCAGATGACGAATCAGGAAATCATTACGGCGATCCAATACAAAATTCCGCTCAAAGTCATCATTATGAACAACGGTTACTTGGGAATGGTGCGCCAATGGCAGGAAATGTTTTACGATCGCGCTTATTCAGAAGTTGATTTGTCAATTTCGCCCGATTTTGTAAAACTCGCGGAAGCCTATGGCGCGCAGGGTTTACGAGCCGAAAAGCCGGAAGATTTAAGGCGAGTTTTGGAAGAAGGTTTGAGCTTTAAAGGCGTGACGATTTTCGATATTGTTGTCAGCAAAGAAGAAAATGTCTTTCCAATTATTCCCGCCGGACAAGATACGCGGAATATGATTCTTAAATAGTGGTGAACGGTGAGTGGTGAATGGTTAATTTAAGAAAATCCGACATTCACAATTCACCATTTATCATTCACCATTAAAAGCAATGCAGCACACGATTTCAATTTTAGTGGCAAACGAAGCGGGGGAATTATCGCGGATCGTCGGGCTTTTTTCGGCGCGTGGATTTAATATCGAAACGATTTGCGTCGGGAAAACGCTCGAACCGGCGTGGTCGCGCTGCACGATTGTCACTTATGGCGATGACCGCGTGATCGAACAAATCATTAAACAATGTTCGCGGCTGGCGCGGGTCCGCGAAGTTCGTGCGGTGACTAGATTGCCGCATATTGAGCGCGAAATGGCTCTGATTGACGTCAGCGTCAAAGCGGGCAGCGAACGGCAGGAAATTATGAATCTCGTCAAAATCTTCCGCGCCAAAGTCGTCGATATTTCGCACGAAAAAATGATTTTAGAGGCCTCGGGACATTGGCAAAAGGTTGATACGTTTATCGAAATGCTCAAACCTTTTCAGATCAACGAAGTGACGCGAACAGGCTGTGTCGCCATCAATCGGCTTTCGCCATTTGAACAAAGTTTAGAAGCAAAGGCATAGTGAATTTATATTTTAACGAGGAAATTTAATGAAGGTTTTTTACGATAAAGATGCTAACGAGCAATTAATTAAAAACAAACGGGTTGCCGTTATCGGTTACGGTTCGCAAGGTCACGCGCACGCCAACAATCTGAAGGATTCGGGCGCGGATGTCATCGTCGGTCTGCCGCAGGGCAGCAAATCTTGGGCGAAAGCGGAAGCCGCAGGTTTGGAAGTGATGTTCACTTCGGACGCAGTGAAAATGGCTGATGTCGTAATGGTTTTAGTGCCTGACGAACTCGCGCCGACCGTTTATCGTAACGAGATCGAACCGTTTTTGACGGCAGGCAAATATCTCGCATTTGCCCATGGTTTTTCGGTTCATTTTAAGAAAATTGTGCCGCCTGCGGATGTCAATGTTTTTCTCGTCGCGCCGAAAGGTCCGGGACATCTCGTGCGTTATGAATACACTTTGGGGCGCGGCGTTCCGTGTTTGCTGGCGGTTCATCAGGACGTTTCGGGCGATACGAAAGAAGTCGGTTTGTCTTATGCTTCGGCGATTGGCGGCGGCAAAGCGGGCGTCATCGAAACAACTTTTAAAGAAGAAACCGAAACCGATCTTTTCGGCGAACAAGCGGTTTTATGCGGCGGCGTCACCGCACTCGTGCAAGCCGGATTTGAAACGCTCACCGAAGCCGGTTACGCGCCAGAAATGGCTTATTTTGAATGTCTGCACGAACTCAAACTGATTGTTGATTTGATGTATGAAGGCGGCATTACAAATATGCGCTATTCCGTTTCAAACACGGCTGAATACGGCGATTTGACACGCGGCAAGCGCATCGTCACAGATGCGACCAAGTTAGAAATGAAAAAAATCCTCGGCGAAATCCAGAGCGGCGAATTTGCCGATGAATGGATGAGCGAATGCGACAATGGCAAGGTTAATTTCAAACAAATGGAGGCCGCCGGCGAACAACACAAAATTGAAGAAGTCGGCGCGCAATTACGTCAAATGATGCCCTGGATGCAGGAAAAAGTTTTGGTCAATAAACAGGTAAATTAGTGGAGAGTGGAGAGTTCGGAAAATCTTTGGACTCTCCACTCTCCACTCAAAAAATTATATGAAGAAATACGATTGGAATAAAGACGAAAATCGCTCAATGACAGATGGTTACAGTCGCGGCGTAGCCGTCGGCGAAAATCTGATGATGGCTCACGTCCGGCTCGAGGAAGGTGCGCTCACCGCTTCGCACAGTCATCTGCACGAAGAAATTATTTACGTTGTTTCGGGCCGATGGCAGGTCACGCTCGGCGCGCAAGAATTCGTTCTCGAATCGAATCAGACTCTGGTC
>JBDTZT010000220.1:0-6325 GCA_040005005.1 Actinomycetota bacterium | reverse complement strand
AATGCTCGTGCCGATGCCGATCAATCTCGACACGATCAATAAACTTTACGGTTTGAATCTGACGGCTTTTGAGGTTGACGCTTTTTTCAAAAAAGTTGCCGAACCGGTTGAAAATCTTCGGACCTCAGAAGATGTGGTTGTTTCTAAAGTCGGGCGAGAACTCTACGAGAAATTTTTCCGTAATTATACGCGCAAACAATGGGGCTTAGACCCTTCGGAACTCGATGCCAGCGTTACGGCGCGAGTGCCGACCAGAACGAACCGCGATGACCGCTATTTTACGGACGTTTATCAAGCGATGCCAAAACACGGCTATACGCGGATGTTTGAAAATATACTCGATTCGCCGAACATTAAAGTTTTGCTAAACTGCGATTACCGCGAAATCATTAATGAAATTCCGTTTCGTGAAATGATTTATACCGGGCCGGTTGATTCGTTTTTTGATTACCGATACGGCAAATTGCCGTATCGCTCGCTGGAATTCAAGCACGAAACGCACGATATAAAAACATTCCAGAGCGCACCGGTCGTTAATTATCCAAACGAACAGGCTTACACACGCGTGACGGAATTTAAGTATCTGACCGGACAAGTTCACGAAAAAACAAGTGTCGTGTATGAATTTCCGCAAGCGGAAGGCGACCCGTATTATCCGATTCCGCGTAAGGAAAATGCGGAAATCTATAATAGATATAAAACTCTTGCCGATGCGCGAAGCGATGTGCATTTTGTCGGCCGTTTGGCGACTTACAAATACTACAATATGGATCAAATCGTTGCGCAAAGTCTGACCGAATACGGCAAAATTACGGGAATGAAACGCAAGGATGCGGCGGTTTTTGTCTATCCGATGGAAAAGAAAATCTCCGTGCCGACGCATATTATTACAACTAACAGCAATGGAAAAGCCAATAGGAAAGCTAATGGAAAATCCTTGCCGACTTTAGGTTAGAATCAAAGTTCGCTTTGGATATTCTCAAAAAACAGCAGTTCGATGCTCCAGATTGAACTGCTGTTTTTTAATAAACTGTCTGCGCCATTTGCAGATTCCCGATTCTTTCTTCTGAGTTCTTGATATAGCTTTTCATTTTTTCGACAATCGGTGTTTCAAGCCAGCGTTTGCCGTTCTTTTCACGATTCAAGCTGTAAAGTCCGAGTTCCAGATAAAAATTTTCGAGCGGTTCATTGGAAAAGCGGTAACGCCAGTCAATCATCGTGAACAGCGGAAACCAAGTATAGCCGATAACCGGAACGCCCGATTCGCGCAAATTTTTGATCATCCCGACCGAAGATTCGAGCCAGCGTTCGCGGACTTCATTACTGCCGACCGCACTTGTTTCGGTAATCATAATCGGTACTTGATAACGGTTGTAATAATCCTTAATCAATTCGGGAAAGCCGCCGCCTTCATGTTCGGTTTCACGAAAGGCGATGCGTCCGCGCTTGTCTATATAAAGTTGTTTGGTTGACCATTGCGGATAAAAATTCATTCCCAGAACATCAAGCGAAACTTTATTCTGCCGCAGTTCCTTTAGTTCATCAGGCGATGCGCCATTACGAATGAGCCACGAAAAAAGCAGGTGATCCTGTGTCAGACGACCTGAAATTAAATCGTAACAAAGATAGCCGCGATGTGTCTCTTCATGCGCCAATGCCGCTAAATCTTCCCGAATCGTGCGGGTTAAACCCGTTGCTTCAACATGAACCATGACCGAATCGGGCTGAATCTCTTTAATCGCATTAACTGTGCGGACAATACCTTTGGCAATCTGCATCATTAACTTGAGATAGCCTTTTTCGCCTTTCAGATAAGGTGCCCAAAGTCCGCGCATTCCGCACATTAAAGCATTGATAATTGGCTCATTAAGCGGCGTGTACCATTTTGTCAGGCTTTGATACCGCTTGGAAAATTCGGCGGCGTAGCGGGCAACGAATTTCGGGTAGTCCTTATTCGCAAATTCGCGTCTGAGCCAGAACGGAGTCCCGTAATGCATTAAATCAATAATCGGCAAAATCTTCAGTTCTTCGACCATAAACGGAATGACCTGATCAGTCCAACTCCAATCGAATTTGTTTGGTTCGGGTTCGACTTTATACCACGGAACGCCCCACCGCATAGCCTTTAAACCCAGATCGCGCGCCAGCGATAAATCCTCGCGCCAATATTCGTAATGTCCGATCAACTCATATTCGTCCAATGCACGGTGTCCGGGACGAAGCTGGGGAACAAAGGTGTCTTCAATGCCGCCTGCCCATAGAAAATCTTCGGCAGAAGTTTTTATTAAATCGGTTGTTATCAAATAGAAAAATCCTCGCTAAAATTGTTTGATTTTAATTGGAAAAATCGAGGTTGAGAAGAGCTGTCTTTGAAATATTATGTTTGAACCGTGAAATTTTCAACTGTCAAAACTCTTTTTCCAAACAAACCGATTTCCGGGCGAATTTATTTTAACCAAATGGTCAGGAAATTTTGCTTTGTTTTATAAAACGGTCAGTCGTATCATTTCAAAAGCAACGCTCGAATTTCGGCAAAACAGGGCAATTTTTGCTTGATCTTCCGTTAAGGAAATCGCCCCCAAGTCAAACTCTTCCAATTGCAAAAAGATTTTTTCGTTCACTTTAAAAAAACGAAACTGGTGATAGTTTTCAGGTAAAAAACTTTTGGGCAGCAAAAATTTTTGCGAATTACCGCCGGTTGAAAGATAAAAATCTCCCTGTTTACCTGCAAATTCAAAGCGGTCAATTTCTTCATTTTTAATATTTAGAAGCAGAACACCAAAAGCCGCGTTTTCGCTGAAAGTTTCAGCTAAACGAATATTAACGGCAAATTCAAAATTCTTTGAAACGGCGCCTTTTGTTAAAATCGCGTCGTTGATGCTTTGATTTGAAAGAAAAAGTTCTTGATTTTCCAGACGACAGATGCCGGCTTCGGATAATTTTAGCCAACTGTGATTTTCAATTTCCGGTTCCGAATTTTGCCAGTCGAACAAATCTTCAAACCCCGCCGTCAAAGCAAAACCCGAAAAAGCGGCACGCATTTTTTCGGCTGACAACGCAATCCGGCTGGTAGATTTTTGCAAGATTTTTTCAAATCGAAAATTTGCTTCATCGAGCGAAATTTTTATAAAACATCCATCAACTTCGATGCGCAAAAGGTGAAATGCCGACGCCTCAAAATCTTGCGGCAAACTGAAATGCTCTTCCTGCCTTTCGTCATTTTCCGAATAATAAACAGTCGTTTGCTTTGAATCAGGAAAAATCAAAAATTCAAAACTCTTTTCTGCGTCATTAAGCAAATAAAAACCGAAGGCGCCGTTTTTATCGGTTGCTTCGACACTGCGAAGACTGAATTCACAAAAAAAATTTTCTGTTTTCGGCGAATAGAGCAAGCTGCTTTTTCCGGAAAATCCGTCAATCACTTCGTTATCTGAAATCTTCCAATCGCCGATGCTTTCCCAATTTTCGTCTAAAGTTTCGCCGTCGAAAAAGTCTGCGAAGGTCGGCTTGTAAGGCGCAATTTGTGGTGTGTTGGTTGCGCCTTTAATAAAAATTCTTTTCGCGGCAAAATCCATCCGGTCAATAGCAAGCGTTCGGCTGTGTTCCGTCCAACGGTGATAAACACAGTAAAGTTCGCAGTTATTTATGCCGCGAATGACGCTGTTATGTCCCGGACCAACGACCGCCCCGGGAACGGTGCGCAAAATCGGCAAAACCTTTTCGCCGTCGGAAAACTGCGTCCATTCTTCGTTTCGTTCAATGTCGTCGGTAACGGCAAAACTTACCCCGTAAGTGATGTTTTGCCAGTTTCCACCGCTGAACATTTCGTAATAAGTGCCTTTGCGTTTAAGAACAAATGCCCCTTCGACCGTATGCCAGCGCACGCCGCCTTTTTCTTTGCGGTTTGGGTCGTAAACCTGCCAATCGTATTTAGCTCGCGTAACGGGGCGCGGATTTCTTTCGAGCGTGTAAAAATCAATCATTTTATCCACGACAGTTCCTGTTCCGAGGTGTGTATGGGCAAGAAAATCCGTCGCGTAAAAAAGATATTTTTGCCCGTCCGTGTCTGTAAAAACGTGCGCGTCAATCGCAAAACTTTCGGTTGAGAGTTTTTTTCCCGAGTCAATAAATCCGCCGTCAGGACGGTCGGAAACAGCGACCCGAATTTCCATTAAAGTTTCATTGCCGACGCTGTAGTAAAGATAAAATCTACCGTTTGCGTAAGTTACTTCGGGTGCCCAATAAAATGGAGCATCGTTGTCGAGTTTCTTCATTGCGCCGCCGATTTCCGTCCAATTGACCAGATCGCGCGAACGCAAAACGCCGAAAACCTGTCCGTCGCGCCAGAAATCCGTGCAGTAGGCAAAATATTCGCCGCGAAACTTTAAAACAAACGGGTCGGGAAACGAATGCGGATAAACAGGATTAAGATACGTTTCAGTCGAAAAAATTGTAAAATCAGTCGGCATTTTTCAGAAATTAATTGATAAAAAAACAGCCACAAACAATGGCTGTTTTTAAGCATATTTTGTTCCGGAAATTATTAAAAAGCAATTGCCCGATATGTTTCTTTATAAATCGGAATCATAACATTAAGCTTTGCTTCGAGCTGCGCCAGATTACCTTCAAAACATTCGTTGTCGTTAACGATCTTTCCATTTTCCGAAAAAGCGAAAATTGGTAATTCTGCTTGTCCGGCAAGAGTTTCAGTTAATCTTTTAATAATTTGAAAATCATCCGGGATTGATGATACTTCAAGCAGAACTACATCAGGACGCTGCGACATCGTAAAATCTGAAATTTCCTCCAACGCGTGAAAAATATCGGCCGCCTCACAAGTCAAAAACCTGCTTTCTTGAAACCAGCGTTTAACGAATTTGTTGTCGGCTGATATACTGCCGTCGAGTAAAAGTATTACTGGTTGATGCGCGTTTTCGTACCTCATTTTTAGAAAACCCCTTCAATAAAATTGTTTTTCAATCAAATTACCAAAGCAAAAATTGTTCCTTGATTTGCCGACTTGCGAGTTAATTATGTAATCTTTGCAGTGAAAAGATTAAAAGATTTTAAAACTCTTTCACGACATTTGCATCGTTAGAACAGATTTGAAAAACACGAATGTTTTTGATACAAATCATATTTTGAAAGTGAATTGAATGCGGACAACCTGAAAATTTAATCGGTTTTGTGATTGATTTTCAGGTGGTAGTTTTATCTTCTTTCTGCAAAGATTGAATTATAAAAATATGGCAATTTTAGTTACAGGCGGCGCAGGTTATATCGGCAGCGTAGCGGTTGAAGATTTAAACAAAAAAGGTGAAGCGACGGTCGTTCTGGATAATCTGGTTTACGGACATCGGCAGTCAGTTGACGAAAAAATTCCTTTTTACGAAGGCAATATCGGCGATAAAAAATTAGTCGAAAAAATTATCAGTGAACACGAAATCGAAGCCTGTATGCATTTTTCGGCGTTTGCCTACGTTGGCGAATCGGTCGAAAAACCGCAGAAATATTACGAAAATAATTTTGTTCAAACGATAAATCTGCTTGAAGTTTTAATCAAAAACAACGTCAAAAAATTTATTTTTTCTTCGACCTGCGCGACTTTCGGCGAGCCGCAGTATGTTCCAATTGACGAAAAACATCCACAAAACCCCGTCAATCCATATGGTTGGACAAAATTTATGGTCGAACGCGTTTTGGCAGATTATGACAAGGCATATAATTTGAAATTTGTCGCGCTTCGCTATTTCAACGCTTGCGGCGCAAGCGAAAAATGCGGCGAGCATCACGATCCCGAAACACATTTGATTCCGCTGATTTTATTTGCCGCGCAAGGCAGACGCGAGGCAATTTCGATTTACGGCGACGATTATCCAACGCCGGACGGAACTGCCATCCGCGATTACATCCATATTTCCGATTTAAGCCAAGCGCACCTGCTCGCGCTCGAACATCTCCGGCGCGGCGGAAATTCCGAGTTTATAAATTTGGGCAACGGAAACGGCTATTCGGTCAAAGAAGTTGTCGAAGCGGCGCGAAAAATTACAGGCAAAAATATCGAAGCGCGCATTGCGCCGCGCCGTGACGGCGACCCGTCACGGCTGGTTGCCAACGCTGTGAAAGCAAAAAAAGTTTTAGGCTGGAATCCAAACTTTCCCGAAATCGAAAAAATCATCGAAAGCGCATGGCAATGGCACGAAGCAAACCCGAACGGTTACAAAAGTTAGCTGAAAACAGATTCAAAGCGGAAATAATTCTTTCGGGTTTTATTCAACCGCCGCCATTTTTATCTTTGCGAAAATACATTCGTTCTTATAAGGTT
>JBDTZT010000219.1:0-6362 GCA_040005005.1 Actinomycetota bacterium | reverse complement strand
CAAATCGCCGCCGCCGCCGTTTGTGATGGAATTGCCGCCCTATCGTCTGCCGAATCTGCGAAATGTCTTTCAGAATATGTTCATTCGCGCCGGACTTTTTCTAAAACGCGCCGGAACCGTTATTTTAGCGATTTCGATTCTGCTCTGGGCGTTGACGTATTTTCCGAGAAGTCAGAAGTTAGAAGTCAGTAGTCATCAGCTTGAACAGACCAACGCAAACGGCGAACAACCGAAAGCGGACGAATCGAAACAAATACAGAACAGCTATGCAGGCAAGCTCGGACATTTTATCGAACCGGTCATCAAGCCTTTGGGTTTTGATTGGAAGATCGGCGTCGCGTTGATTGCAAGTTTTGCGGCGCGAGAAGTTTTGGTTTCAACCTTGAGCATTATCTACAACGTCGGGAAAGACGCAGACGCGGAAAGCGATACGCTTAAAGACGCGATTCGTGACGCGAAAAATGATGACGGCACACCCGTCTGGACACCTTTGACGGCACTGACGCTGATGGTTTTCTTTGTGCTGGCGATGCAGTGTATGTCAACGGTGGCGATTGTCCGCCGCGAAACAAACTCGTGGGCGTGGGCACTCTTTATGGTCAGCTATATGACGGGTTTGGCGTATCTCGCCGCATTTATTACGTATCAGGGCGGAAAACTGTTAGGATTTGGTTAAATCAATTACGAATTACAAATTACGAATAAAAAACATTCTGCTGACATTCGTAATTAAAAAGATATGAATATTCAAAGCATTATTGTTGGCATCATTCTTTTGGCGGCTTTCATTTATGTCGGCAATATTCTGCGGCAGAAAGTTAAATCATTCAAACCGAAAGATGCTTCATGCGGGGCGGATTGCGGGTGCGGAGCAAAAGAGAAAAATGAAGCCGTTAAAATTTGACGAATTAATTTTAACGGCTTTCAACATTTAACATTTAACGACCGACTGCTCGCAAAATCGGTTCAGATGTTCTTTCCACTTCATAGATTTTTTCAAGAATTTGAGCTTCTTTAGTAGCTGCATCGGCAATTCGGAAAACTCGTTCTGCCTCAGCACAGGAAGCAGCAATCCGTGAAATAGTTTGTTGACTGGCAGTTGCACTCGTCGCGCCGGTTGCGGAGGCACCGGCGGCGGCGGGCGTCGCAATGAATGCGCCAACAGCTGCCACTATAAGCAATGCGGCAGTTACCCCGATTGCAATCTGCATGTTTTTGCCCGCCCCTTCAATGCCGTCCTTCCAGATCGAATATTTATTCAGCGCGTAAAGATACCATAAACGGGCCAGCATCATTTCGACCGTGGCTTTGGCGACATCTTTGTTTTTGATATGTCTTTTGACGGCGAGAAGCCGCGCATAAGCATTGTTCCAGATAGCTGTTTGCGGTTTGTCGCTGTTGAAAACTGCATTTGTGACGAATCCGGCAAAACTCTCGTTTGAGAGATTAAGCTGAACCTGATGTTCGGTGCTGTAAAGTTCGTATAATTTGTAAAGTTTCTGTTGATTCTCAGCCAATTGTTTTAATGCTTCATTTTCAGCGACCTTATTTTCCAGATAGCTCTGAACTCTGTCTTTCGGAATCGTTTCAATTTCAAATTCGCCGGCTTTGCCGCGGCGTACATAAAGCTCAAGAATTTCGGCGCCAACGACCGTGCCGGGAGCTAATTTTAAGATTCTCGCGTCGGGATTTCCCGAAGTCGGCGTTTGGGCTAATTCGGCTCCGGGCGGAATTTCAACGCTGAACTTTCCGACATACGATTCGCCAGATTGCAAATCTGCGCCGTGAACAAGACAATTTTGCCATTGCCTTTCGGCGAAAAACAGCCGACCTTGTGAGTCGGCGGTTAATCCTCTATTCCGAATATTAAACAAAAGTTTGTGTGCTTCTGAACCATGAAATAATTCGCGTGCCATTATAGTCCTCCGTAAAATAGTTGCCGTGTCTGCTTTGATCACGGCTGATAATTAAAATCAAGAAATGCTCTTGCTCACTTTTCAGTAGGAACGGAGAAAAAAAATTCTTTTGCTCTACAATCCGGAAAAAACACTACCGTAGCTTTCCAAATTTCTTTTACATATTCCGCTACATTTTTTTGACTGTTATTTTTGCCTGCGTTTGTCGAGAAATTCCCGCGCATTGGCTTTGACTGAGAGCAGGATAAAGAGAAAAAGGTAAATTTATTTACGCACGATGATTTTTACTCCTTGATGATTGATTTTATAACACGATTTCGCTCCGGCGACAAGAAAATGAGCGTCCAGCGAAATAATTTTCAACTTAACATTCTTGACGCAAGGGCGCGGTTTGAAATACCTTAAATCAATTAAGAATTAAAAATTAAGAATTAAGAATTTAAGGAAAACATTTTCATTCTTAATTCTTAATTCTTAATTCTTAATTCAAACCACATGGATAATCGAATACACAGGGAAGTCATCGGCGGACATCTTCTCGTCATCGGCGGGGCTGAAGATAAATATAACGAGCGGCGGATTTTGAAGAAGTTTCTCGAACTCGCGGGCGGCGAGAAGGCGGAAATTCTGATCGTGCCGGTCGCGTCGGATTTTCCCGAATTCGCGTCGGATATTTATGTCCAGGCGTTCCGGCGGTTGGGTGTCGCTAATCCGCGGGTTTTGCGGGCGACTTCGCGCCAGGACGTAATTTCAGCCGACGCGGAAAGTCTTTTGGACAATGTCACAGGCGTTTTTATCACCGGCGGCGATCAGATGCGGCTGGTTTCGATGCTCGGCGGAACAAAATTCGCGGAGGTTTTGCGCCGGATGGTTTCGGATACCGATTTGGTGCTCGCCGGAACCAGCGCGGGCGCGGCGGGAATGTCAACTTCGATGATCGTGCGCGGCGAATCGACGCCGCATCCGCAGAAAAATTCCGTGCAGCTTTCGCCCGGACTCGGATTTTTGAAAAACATCATCATTGACCAGCATTTTACCGAGCGCGGACGCATTTCGCGGCTGATTACGGCGGTCAGTTATAATCCGTATAACCTCGGCATCGGAATTGACGAAAACACGGCGATTATCCTCGACAAGGAAGGCATTCTGGAAGTTTTCGGCGCGGGCTCGGCAACGATTGTTGACGGCTCGCAGATAACCTATAACGAAATCGCCGAAGTTGCCGAAAACCAACCGTTCAGCATTTGCGGCGTGCAGCTGCACATTCTTGGCGACGGTTTGGTTTACGACTATTTCGGAAGAACCACGATTCAGCCGCCGAACGAGTTTTTATTGCCGGACATTGAATAAAATTACGAATTAAAACAAAGGATTTTCATTCGGCGCATTTCGCAATGCGTAATTCTTAATTCGTATTCCAATTCTTAATTCTTAATTGAAATATATGAACATTCTCGAAATCAGAACATTACGCGGGCCTAATTACTGGAGCGGTTATTGGAAAAAGCTGATAATTATGCGGCTTGATATTGGCGATTGGGAAGAACAGCCATCCAATAAAATTGAAGGTTTTTACGGGCGGATGGACGAAGTTTTGCCGTCGCTTTTTTCGCACGGATGCAGTTTCGGCGAAGACGGCGGATTTTTGCGGCGCGTCAAGGAAGGCACTTGGGCGGGACATATCATCGAACATTTCGCGCTTGAATTGCAGACGCTTGCCGGAATGGATGTCGGCTACGGACGCACCCGCGAAACGGACGAAAAGGGAATTTACAACGTCGTGTTTGCGTATCACGAAGAAGAAGTCGGACGCTACGCCGCGCGTGCCGCGGTGCGCCTGTTTTTAGATTTGGCAGAAGGCAAAGCGGTTGACGAACTCAAACAGACGATTATTGAAAACCTGCAAAAGATGCGCGAAATCCGCGAAGATGTGCGTTTTGGTCCCAGCACCGGCTCACTTGTCGAAGAAGCCGAATCGCGCAACATTCCATTTATCCGGCTCAACGACCAATCGCTCGTCCAACTCGGTTACGGCGTTTATCAAAAACGCATTCAGGCGACGACGACTTCCCAGACAAATATGATTTCGGTGGATATCGCGGGCAACAAGGACGCGACCAAGAAACTTCTCGGAGAAATGGGCGTTCCCGTTCCGAAAGGTTATAAAATCCGCGACGAAGAAGAATTGGAAGATACGATTGAGCGGGTCGGTTATCCGGTCGTCATTAAACCGCTCGACGGCAATCACGGCAAAGGTGCGACGGTCGGAATCGAAACCATTGAGGATGCTAAAATCGCGTTTGAAAAAGCAAAGGAGTATTCGCGTTGGGTAATAGTTGAAAAACAACTCATCGGCAACGATTTTCGCGCTTTGGTTGTCAATAACCGATTGATTGCAGTGGCCGAACGAATTCCTGCCAACGTCGTCGGCGACGGCAAATCCACCATTCAGGAACTCGTGGACGAAACAAATAAAGATTCGCGGCGCGGCTACGGACACGAAAACGTGCTGACGCAGATTGATGTTGATTCGCAAGCCGTGCGCCTGATCAAAGCGAAAGGTTACACGCTCGAAACCGTATTGGAGCAGGATGAGATTCTCTATCTGAAAACGACCGCAAATATTTCGACCGGCGGCACGGCGATTGACCGCACCGACGAAGTTCATCCCGAAAACGTCTTTTTGTTTGAACGCATCGCCCGCATTATCGGCTTGGACATTGCGGGAGTTGACGTGATCGCGCCGAATGTCGCTGATCCGCTGCACGAAAACGGCGGCGGAATTATCGAAGTCAACGCCGCGCCCGGTTTTCGGATGCACCTTGCGCCGTCGGAAGGGATCGGCCGAAATGTTGCCGAAAACGTCATTGATATGCTCTTTCCGCCCGGCACTTCGGCGCGGATTCCGATTATTTCCGTGACGGGAACGAACGGTAAAACCACGACGACGCGCCTGATCGCGCACATCTTAAAAGGAAGCGGAAAAACCGTCGGCTTTACGACGACCGACGGAACTTACATCCAAAATCAGCAAATCGTGGCGGGCGACAATACCGGACCTGTTTCCGCGCAGCTCGTTTTGAAAGACCCGACCGTGGAAGTCGCCGTTTTGGAAACTGCCCGCGGCGGAATTATCCGCGCCGGACTTGGGTTTGACCATTGCGACATCGGTGTTGTGATGAATGTTGCGGCTGACCATCTCGGCTTAAAAGATGTCAACACGCTGGAAGATCTGGCGCGGGTCAAATCGGTTGTGCCGCGTTCTGTCAGCAAAAAAGGTTACGCCGTACTCAATGCCGAAGATGTAAATGTTTATAAGATGAAAGAACTTGTTGACGGACATCTCGTCTATTTTTCGATGGACGAAAATCATCCGAATATCGAACGTCAGGCGCGGCGCGGACGAATTTCGTGTGTTTATGAAAACGGCTACATCACGATTCTCAAGGGCAAATGGAAAGTCCGCATCGAAAAAGCGATAAATGTTCCGCTGACCTATGGCGGACGCGCCGAATTTATGATTCAAAACGTTATTGCGGCAACACTTGCGTGTTTTGTTCACGGCGTTTCGCTCGAAGATATTCGGAGCGGCTTGACAACCTTCAACGCGGGAACGGCGCAAACGCCGGGACGCCTTAATTTTGTCGAAATCGGCGATGTCACCGTACTGATGGATTATGCACATAATCCGGCGGGAATGACCGGATTGGTTAATTTTATCAAAAAACTGCCGCATAAATACCGAACGGTAGTGATCAACGGGACGGGCGACCGCCGCGACGACGATATTCGGGAATTTGCCAGAATCGCCGCCGATCATTTCGACCGGATGGTCATCCGGCGCGGAAATTATCTGCGCGGAAGAACCGAAGATGAGATGTATAAATTATTGCAGGAAGGCATCGCTCAAAGCGAAAACAACCCGCAGGTGCGCGTTATCGCCGAAAGCCGCGAAGCAATTCACCACGCCATCAAAAATGCCCGCAAAGGCGAGCTCGTCGTCTCGCTTGCTGATTTAGTGCCGAAAGACATCGGTTATGTTCAGGAATACCGCGATATTTATTTAAAATCAAAAGCGGAAGGATAAATCAGATAATACAAAAAGTGTTTTGGAGAATTGCGACAACCGGCATTTCTTCAAAACACTTTTTTAATGTGAGGTATCGGGGGTTACTTATCCGGCTCGAATTTGCAATCTTCGATTGTAACTATATCGAGCAACGGCGTACTCATATTGATCTTTCCTTGGAAGCGGACGATTGCGCCGGTTTTTGTATTTGCGACCTTTGCTAATTCTGCCGCGCGGAAGGTGCCGATGATCATCGTATCAATTCCGGGTTTGGTGTTTGGAAGCTGAAATGCCAGATAAGGCTGGTCTTTTTTCTCGGTGCCGATCACCACAACGGTTCCGGTCAATAACAAAACTTTGCCGTCGTATTTGGCTTT
>JBDTZT010000218.1:0-6370 GCA_040005005.1 Actinomycetota bacterium | reverse complement strand
GGACGACGGTTAATACGTCTTCAACTTCAAGTCCGAACTCTGCGTCTGCCGGTGATCCGGCGGCCGTTAATGCGACGGCCCTCGTCAGTCCGGCGTTTAACGTTACTTCGACCAATGCTTCCGTATCCTTCAAGAATTCTTACAATACCGAACCGACTTTCGACGGTATGGTTCTTGAAATCAGCATCGGCGGCGGAACATTCCAAGATATTGTTACTTCCGGCGGATCATTCACTAGCGGGGGCTATAATGCAACCATCAGTACCGCATTTAGCAGCCCGATTGCCGGAAGAATGGCCTGGGCGGGTAATTCAAACGGTTATGTCACTTCGGCAGCAACCCTACCGGCCGCGGCAAACGGACAATCTGTTCAATTGCGATGGCTAATGGCTTCCGATAATTCGGTTTCCGCAACAGGGGTGAACATTGATGATGTTTCAGTTACCAATGGTTATACTTGTGCAGCAGCTAACACGTCGGTCAAATCGCGAGCGGATTTTGACGGCGATGGTAAAACGGATTTGTCGGTCTTCCGTCCTTCAGAAGGCAACTGGTATCTAAATCGTTCGACGGCCGGATTTGCGGTTGTCAACTGGGGACTTTCGGGAGACGTTTTGACACCGGGCGATTTCGACGGTGACGGTAAAGCCGATACGGCTGTTTTCCGCGCCAACGCCGATAGCGCCCAACCCGACTTCTACATCCTGAACAGCAACGGATTTACTATTTCAGGTGTGTCGTGGGGACTCGCGAGTGATATTCCGGTTATGGCTGACTATGATGGCGACGGCAAGACTGATGTTGCGGTGTTCCGTCCGTCAAACAATACCTGGTATATTCTGAAGAGCGGCGGCGGTGCAACCTTTACTGTCTTTGGTCAAGCCGGCGACGTTCCGGTCGCAGGCGACTTTGACGGCGACGGCAAAGGCGACTTGACCGTCTATCGCAGCGGAACCTGGATCAGCCAGCTTTCGGGCGGCGGTTCGTCGAGTATTCCCTTCGGAGGGGCTGGAGATATTCCTGTTCCGGCTGATTACGATGGCGATAATAAAGACAATGTGGCCTTTTTCCGTCCGACTACCGGACAGTGGTTTGTCACCAGCAGCGACGGCAGTTTGCTCACAATCACTACTTGGGGAACTTCGGGCGACGTTCCCGTTCCGGGAGACTACGACGGCGACGGTAAAGACGATTATGCGATTTACCGTAACGGTCAATGGTGGTTGCTTCGTTCAACTGCCGGAATCTCGGTTCAGAACTTCGGGGTGGCGACCGACAAAGCCATTCCCAAATCATATATTCCGTAAAGTCAGTAAATTAGAAAAATTCTTGTAATTTTTCGATGGTAAAAAGGAAGTTCATAATCTATGAACTTCCTTTTTGTTTATTAGCAATTCGATTGATAAATGATTAATTTGATAATAAAAAACGGGTTGATTCTAATTGTTTTCAGGAAAATTAATGTTCATACATTGGTTAAATACTGCTTTAACCTTTGCGTGGACATCTTTAAGATCTCCAGTTTTGGTTTGAGCCGGACAGCAAATAACTAGAGCCTGTTATGAACTTCAATTCATAATTTCGATAAATCGCTTGCGCATCTCCGCTGCAAATGCCAAATAATGCAGCTCCGCCAATGTTTCCGGCAACCTTTTGTAATCTCTCGCCAGTCGGCGAAACCGCGTTGCCGAGCCGAAACTGCGCTCGACCACGAGAGCGGCGCGGCAGCAAGACTAACCCTTTTTTCGCCTCTGAAAGTTTGACGACTTCCAACCGAATCCCGTGCGCGTGGCCTGTCGCCTTTTCGCCCGGATGACCTTGATTGACAAGTGCAATCTCGACCGTTTTGCCCGTCGCCTTGATCATTGAAACAGGAATGCGACCGGCCGACATTTACAATCTGAAGCGTCAGAGTGTTTTTCTCGATAAGAATTTTATGAAAATTGAGAAGAGTAAAACCAAAACTGTCCGGAGCAATTTTTATCTGAAGGAAAAGACACGAAAGATTTTAAGCTATCGAATGCAAAAGTTTGACGGTGATTATCTTTTTCCGCAAAATGATAAAGATGGCGCGGCGTAAAAGGCAAAAGCAGTCTAAACTTGTAAAAAGCGAGTAGTAACTACATTTTTAGATACAGCAAACTTTTTATTACCGCTCAATTGATTGATAAATAACTGAATTACAAGGGTTTATTGTAGTAAGAATACTGGATTTATGAAATTTACACTCATTACGGGCGCATCAAGCGGCATCGGCGAAGCATTTGCGCGGCGGCTGGCAAAAGAAAAACACAATCTCGTGGTGGTGGCGCGTTCAGAGCCGAAACTGCACGAGCTTTGCGATGAGTTAATGCTCAAACACGGCATTATCGCGCACTATGTCGCACTCGATCTGACCGAATTTGAAAGTGATAAAAAACTTTTTGCAGAAACCGAAAAACACGGATATGAAATCGAATGGCTGATAAATAACGCCGGATTCGGTTCGATGGGCGATTTTGCCGAACTCGATTTAGAGCGCGAATTGCAGATGATTGACCTTAATATTTCCGCGCTCGTCGCGCTGACGCATCGGTATCTGCAAAAAATGCGCGCACGAAAAAGCGGTGTAATTATCAATGTTTCGTCCGCCGCGAGCTTTCAGCCGATTCCGTTTATGGCAACTTATGCCGCGACCAAAGCCTTTGTTACGGCATATTCGCAAGCGATTGCCGAAGAAAATCGTCCACACGGCATCAAAGTTTTAGCTTTGTGTCCGGGCGCGACCGAAACAAACTTTTTCGCCGCCGCGAATATGAAGGAAGCAATTCAGGTCAAAGGTCTGCAAACTTCTGAAGAAGTTGTCGAAACGGCTTTAAAAGCAGTCAAGCGCGGAAAATCTTTGGTCGTTTCGGGTTTGGCAAACTACTTCGGTTCGGTTCTCGGAACGATTGTCCCTGATTCACTGATCACGCGAACTATCGGAAAAGTCCTGCGCTCGAAGTTGAAAGAGAAGAAATAGTTTCAAAGTTCAAGTTTCAAGTTTCAAGTTTCAAGTCAAAAAATGAATCCGACTTGGAACTTGAAACTAGGAGCTTGAAACTAAAAATAAAATGAAAGTTACGGTTCTCGGCAGCGGTTCAACGGGTAATGCCGTTCTCATCGCTTCGGAAAAAACACGAGTTTTGGTTGATGCCGGAATGAGCGCGAAGCAATTATTGGAGCGCGTCGCAGCGGTCGGCGAAGATTCCGTGCGCCTTGACGGAATTTTGATCACGCACGAACATTCAGACCACGCCGGCGGTTTGCGCGTCTTGCTCAAATCCGTCAATTGCCCGGTTTTTATCTCGGAAGCCACCGAAGATGCGTATTACGGCACGCGCAAAGGCATTCAAAACGGCGAAAGCGAAGCCGTCAAACGCCGCGATGTTCTAAAAAATCGCACCGTCAAAATCGAATCAAGCAAAGATTTCCGCATCGGTGATATTGATTTCGAGCCGTTTTCAGTTCCGCACGACGCGGCGGACAATTTCGGTTTCGTCGCCAAAAAAGAAGGCGTGCGAATCGCCACCTTGATGGATTTCGGTCATATCACGACGCTGATAAAAGAAAAACTGCGCGGCTGTGACTGCATCGTCGTCGAATCAAATCATTCACGCGATATGCTCAAGACGTGCCCGATTTACAGCTGGGATTTAAAGCAGCGAATTCTCTCGCGCCTCGGACATCTTTCAAACGAAGATTTGTCCGAATGGCTGACCAATGATTTTGACGGCGCGGCACGGGACATCGTTCTCGCGCATCTCTCGCAGCGCGCCAACGAGCCGCATCTCGCCCGCCTGATGGCTGAATCAGCTTTAGAAATGCGTCCGAATTTCTTCAAAGTCGAAACGCGTATTACAATCTCATATCATAAACAGCCGACCGATTGGATCGAATTTTAACAAAAAAGCGCACCTCAATTAGTGCGCTTTACGTTTGATTATCTAAAAGTAATGGTCGCGGAGTGCGCCGTCGTATTTACCTTTTTGCAGACAACAGTTTTTGAAATCTGCGATTTGAACCGCACGGACATAAATCGTTTCGACCGAGTTTTTCGATTAACTCTTTATCGCCGTGAACAATTCTCAAGCCGCGTTTGACCTGTGTTTCGGATGGATAACCTTTGCGGCGTTTGCTGGTTGGTTCAAAAGGAGTATTGCTGCTCTAAATTAAATTTCTTTGACATTGTTTTGTCCTCCTTAAAGTGTATCGAAATATTCCGCTCAAACGGAAAAGCCAGTTTAGCAGACAGTTGTTGAATTAAGAAATGTTTTTTGTCAGACACACACGAAGCCCGACAATGTGGTCGTTGGTTTCGGGCAAACTTTTCATCACGGCAAACCATTCTTCTTGTGTGACAGAAAATTTGCCGAGATAAAAAGTTTGCAAATTGACTTTGTGTTGCGGCGTTTCATTTTCGCGCTTTTCCGCTTCAAAATCAGAACTTCCCATCAAAAAACTTCCGGCGGGAATTTCGACCATTTCAAGATTTACATCGTGCGAAAGTTTAACCTCAATAATTTTCACTTTTCTTTTGACTTGAAAATTTCTTCAATGATTTTGTAGCGGTAATCGAAAATATATGTCAACTCTTTTTTGACATACCAATGCGCCAAATCGCCGAGCGGTTCGAGCGGCAGACGATAGCGCACGAGGTCTTTCATAATCGTTTCGCCGCTCGTAACTTCTTCAAAAGTGTGCCGGTGAATCCATTGTTTATACGGACTTTTCAGCGCGGAATCAACAAAATCTAATGGCGGATTCCAATGGGTGATTTCAGTTTTCCAAGTGATCGGAATGCCGCGCAGTTTTAACTCGTAATCAATCATCGCGCCTTTTTTAATGTCAATCGGCTGCGGCGTGATGATGCGAAAATTGAGTTCGGGCGGCGTAATTCGCTCTAAGTTTCCGGCGTCGGCGAAAAACTCGAAAATCTCCGCCCGCGGTCGTTCAATAATTTGTTCGCGCTCTAAAATATGTTCTGCCATCGCTCAATTTGGGATTCGTGATGTCGGATTTGAGATTTTATTTTTGTCCGACATCGCAAATTGTAAATTAAATCTTATAGCATCGCACCGAAAAACTGTGCTTAACATTTATGAAAAAACTATGATCATTAAATTAGAATTTCTAAAATCCCGCGAATAAAGGTTTGCCGAACAAGGCCTCTACGAAAACCGCCGAAAATACTGCAAAATAAACTATCGCAAAAACAATGGTCGCAAAAGTCGCGGATTTTACTTTGTATTTTTCGAGCGTGTAAGCGAAAAACGGCACGGCTTGAAAAGCGTGCATTCCGATAAAATGTGCCACCCGCAAATCGCCGCCTTTGGTTGACCAATTAACAACCGGCAAACCCGCGCCGCCGTCCGCAGTGCCAACCGCGTGACCGAGTTGCGTTGACATATAACCGCCTTCAAAACTCGCTGCGAGAAACAAAATTAATCCGAGCCGCATTCCCCAAACGATTGATTTCGGCAAATCAATTTCGGCTTTGAAATACAAATAAAGCAAATACGCGGCAAGAATCGTATTAAAGACGATTGCCAAACCCATAATCGAGAAAAGAATTCCGTCAAGAGGCGTTGCGATGTTGAAATGCGAAGTCGTGCCGCGCGTTGCTTGCATCACGATAATAAACATCTCGACAAAAAAGACGAAAATCATTCCCCGCGAAATAAAGCGTTCGGATTTTTTGTAATCTTTCAAAAAGTTCAGATAAATTGCCACCGTCCAGACAAAAATCGCAATCGAGATGAAAAACTTCATCGGCTTGATCCACCGGTTGATGCCCAAAACTTCGCTCGAATCAAACGGCGAAACAATTGCCAAAACAGCGAAACACGCCAGAGAAATCGCGCCCGCAATCATCAACGGACGCTGCTTTTCAAATAATTCCTTAATCATTTTTTACCTCTTTCGCCAAAAAAAATCGCAAAATGCTGTAAAGCAAAAAGCCGATTGGACCCAGCAGAAACGTCAAAACCAGACACGGAATAACGAACCAGTGCGAAATTCCGTGTGCCTCGGCGTCCCTGACTTCCCAGCTGCCGACGAACAAATCAAACGCGAGATAATGAATCCAACCCGCGAGAGTCGCCCATTCGTTCGTAAAAAGTTTCATCACATTCGCCAGTGAATCAAAACCGCCGTCGGCTTTTCCGAAAAACAAAACGATTAAAACACAATAGGCAACCGCCAAAAGAAGCGGAATCACGCCCGAAAGCACGATTTTTCGCGTGACAATCCAACGCGGCGCGACCGCGATAAGAATCCAACCAAGCATCGCGATCAAATTTGCAATCGAAAATATTTGTTCAGCTTTCATATTCTTTTTTCTCCGTAAATA
>JBDTZT010000217.1:0-6385 GCA_040005005.1 Actinomycetota bacterium | reverse complement strand
GAAAAGTTATCTTTTTCGCCGTTGTTAATCGGGCGCAGGTTCATGGCTTTATTATCAAGTTCGGCTGGTTTTCGTTTCTGATTCTCGAGATCGCGCCGGGGGCGACGACGAACGGGATTTTGAGTTTGTTCTTTTACATTTTTGACCAGGCTGATTTTTAATCGGCGCGTGGATTGTATTGGCTTTTTTCATTGAAATCAGCTTTCGGCGCGTAATTTTTTCAGCCGTGTTTTTGTTTGTCACACATCAAATAATCGCGGTTTTAGGCGTTTGGCTTGGAATGCGAAAGACAGCAAGATAGTTTTAGAAATTTTATGGTTTCACAACAATTAGTTAAAGAAAATATATACAGAGAAGCGTTTGGCAAAAGTCTGGCGCGGGAAAACTCTGCGTGGCTCAGAGATTTGCGCGAAAAAGCGTTTGCGTATTTCACGGAAAACGGTTTTCCGACCGTGAAGGATGAAGATTGGAAATATACGAACGTCAACGAAGCAGTGAGCGGCGAGTGGTTAGTGGGGAATGATAAAACCGAATTGCAAAAATCTTCCGAATTCGTTTTTGAAGAATCGAAACAAAGTGTTTTAGTTTTTACAAACGGCGTGTTTGATAAGAGTTTGTCGAATCTGGAAGCATTAAAAGACGCCACGGTTTTGAGTTTTTCGGAAGCCGCAACGGACGAAAAATTCGGCGAAATTTTCAAAGCGAAACTCGGAAGTTTGGTGGATTTTGAAAAAAACGGCTTTACGGCTCTGAACACGGCTTTTATTGGTGAAGGCGCGTTTTTGTGGATTCCGAAAAACGTGAAAATTGAGGCGCCGATTCAGTTTTTGTTTTTGACCGATGAAGGAAAGTGCTCGTTTCCGCGTGTTCTGGTAATCGCTGAAAGTTTTGCTGAGGCAACAATTGTCGAAACTTACATTCGCGCCAACGAAGCAAAATATTTGACCAATTCGGTGATTGAAATTTCACTCGCGGACGAAGCGAAAATCAAACACAGCCGTGTTCAGCGCGAATCGCATTCGGCTTTTCACGTCGGCACGAGCGGCGCAGAAATGGGTCGCGGAAGCGTTTATAACGCGACGAACATCACGCTCGGCGCACGTCTTTCGCGCCACGATATTAGCGTGAAATTCCAAAACGAAGGCGGCGAAGCGTTTGTTGACGGGCTTTATCTGGTTGGCGACGACCAACACGCCGATACGCATTCGATAATTGACCACAAACTGCCGAATTGCGTTTCGCATCAAACCTACAAAGGTATTGTTGACGGCAAAGCGCGGGCAGTTTTCAACGGCAAAGTTTTTGTGCGCGAAAACGCTCACGGAACAAATGCACAGCAATCGAACAAAAATCTGTTATTATCTAATGATGCGCGTGTTGATACAAAACCGCAACTCGAAATTTATAACGACGATGTAAAGTGCGCGCACGGTGCAACGGTCGGGCAATTGGAAGAAGAAGAGTTGTTTTATCTGCTCAGTCGCGGTTTGAACGAATCGTTGGCGCGTAATCTTTTGACGTATGGTTTTGCGGAGGAAATTGTTAATAAAATTGAGATCGGGTCAATCAAAAAGCAATTGGACGAAGCAGTTTTGAATCGCTTGAACGCGAATTTAGGGATATAAAAAATTATGAGAATCAGAACAAATTTAATAATCGAAGAAGACTTATTGAAAAAAATTGACACAATCGCGGGAGAAAAACACAAACGCGCCGCCGTTATCGAAACCGCCTTAAGAGAATTTATTGAGCGTGAAGAAATAAAGGAAGCAAACAATCCGAAACCGGAAGTGGTCGCCGAAAAAGCCGGTTCGGGAACTAAGCGAGCCAGAGTTTAATCAGCGGTGACGGACGGTTTGAACGCGAGTTTGGAGGCGCAAATGTTGAAGGCAATTTTTGTAACAGCGGAAATTGTGAAAGGAAACGACAAAAAAACTCTTGTCGTTAATGGCGAATTACAAGATGGCAAAATTGAGGTAGGAATGTTTCTTAAAATTGCATTCAATCCGTCTTTTGGGATGACAGTTCCGATTACAGAAGTTGAAAGAAAATCCAAAAATCAAATGACATTGATTTTAGATTGTGAAGATGAAGAAGGCATAGATTTTGTCGAAGCAATGAATTTTGAACACGAATGGGTTGAAATTCAGGATGAAGAATAAATGAATACAGCAGTAAAAGAAATGAGCAGTTTTGATGTCAATAGAATTCGTGAAGATTTTCCCGTTTTATCGCAGACGGTCAACGGCAAGCCGCTGGTTTATCTGGATAACGGCGCGTCGTCGCAAGTGCCGAATCTCGTTATCGAACGCGGGTCAAAATATTTGGCGGAAGAACATTCGAATATTCATCGCGGCGTGCATTATCTTTCGCAGCACGCGACGACCGCATATGAAGCAGCGCGTGAAAAAGTGAAAAGATTTATCAACGCGCCGAGCGCGAAAGAATGTATTTTCGTGCGCGGAACGACCGAAGGCGTAAATCTGGTCGCTTATTCTTACGGGCGCAAATATATCAATGAAGGCGACGAAATTATTTTGAGCCAAATGGAACATCACGCCAACATTATTCCGTGGCAGGTTTTGGCGGAAGAAAAAGGTGCGAAGATTCGTGTCATTCCGATGAATGAACGCGGCGAGCTGATCATTGAAGAATACGAAAATATGCTCAATGAGCGGACGCGTATGGTGGCAATTACGCACGTTTCAAATTCTTTGGGGACGATCAATCCAATCAAAGAAATGATCGCGGCGGCGCATAAATTCGGCGTTCCGGTGCTGATTGACGGAGCGCAAGCCGTTCCGCATTTTCCGGTTGACGTGCAGGATTTGGACGCGGATTTTTACACTTTTTCAGGTCATAAAATGTTTGCGCCGACGGGCAGCGGCGTGCTTTACGGCAAAAAAGAATTCCTTGATAAAATGCCGCCTTATCAAACCGGCGGCGGAATGATTCGCACCGTCACGTTTGAAAAAACGACTTACGCTCCCGTTCCCGATAAATTTGAAGCCGGAACGCCGGCAATTGCCGCCAACATCGGACTCGGCGCGTCAATTGATTACTTAAATTCGATTGATTTTGAAGCTGCCGCCCGCTACGAACACGAACTTTTGAATTATGCGACCGAGCGCCTTTCAGCTATCGAAGGCGTGCGCATCATCGGCACGGCAAAGGAAAAAGCGTCGGTAATATCCTTCACCATCGAAAATGTTCACCCGCACGACATCGGCACAATTTTAGACCAACAAGGCATCGCCGTCCGCGCCGGACATCACTGTGCCCAACCCGTCATGCAGTTTTTCCAAGTTCCCGCGACGGCTCGCGCAAGTTTTGCTTTTTACAACACCCGCGAAGAAGTTGATAAACTCGCCGAAGCTGTGCAAAAGGTGATTGAGGTTTTTGCATAAGCACAAAAGAATTATGAAATAAATTTCGCAAAAATTTGCTTGATAGAATTATGAAATCAAATTTTTTTGGAAAATTATTACTTGTTAGTCTGTTTGTTTCGGCTGCTTTTAGTTGTCAGAGTCAATCTGTTTCAAATTCTCCCGATAAGACAAATTCAAATATTTCGGCGAATAATTCAGCCAACACAAATCAAACAAATTCTCAAACAAAAATTCCCGAACCGCAAACCGTAAAATTTGAATCGGCTGAAAAAGCGGAGATTGTCGGGACATTTTATGAATCGCCGAAAGCAAATTCGCCCGCCGTTTTGTTGCTTCATCAATGGGGAAACGACCGCAAATCTTACGACGAATTTGCGCGGCGCCTTCAAGCGAAAGGTTTCGGTGTGCTGGCGATTGACGGGCGCGGTTTTGGCGATTCTACAAAAACGACGGACGGTAAAACAATTGCGCCGAGTCGAACGAATGAAGCGGTTAAAGGAATGAAGGCGGATGTTGCGGGTGCGTTTGATTTTTTGACGAAGCAGAAAAATGTTGATGCCGCAAGAATCGGGATTGTCGGCGCGTCTTACGGAAGCAGTCTGGCAATGATTTACGGCGCGGAAAACCCGAAAGTCAAAGCGCTCGTACTGCTTTCGCCCGGACTCAATTATTTTGGCAATATGCCGACCGAACCGGCGGTGAAAAGTTACGGAACGCGTCCGCTGCTGCTCGTTGCCGCCGATGACGATAAAGAATCCGCCGATGCGGTCAAAAAATTAAAAGCGTCGGGCGCAAACGATAAATACGAAGTTCAGATTTACGAACGCGGCGGACACGGCACCGGACTTTTCGCGGCAAAAGTCGGTTTGGGAGATTTTCTCGAACAGTTTTTGACGAAAAGTTTGTAGTTTTTAGAATAAAGAAATAATTGAGGTTTTCGCATGAAAACAAAATTAGATTACTCGCTAGTTGATAAAACTTGGTTTTGTGAAGTTTTTGGGTTTAATGTACAAAGTAGTTTTGACGATTTAGAGGTAAATGTTGATTTGACACTCAAAGAAAATTGAGAAATAAAAGTGTTGCGTTTTTCCAAATCAAGTCAAATTGAATACGAAAACAGATATTCGAATCAAGGAAACAATCTTGAAATAACCAATTGTGAAGATTCGGGAACGGAAATCGTAAATCTAAAGGTCAGTGGTTTCATTAACGGCTCGGGAAATTTCAGTTTTTGGGCAGAAAATATAATGGAAGTATTTGAATAAATGCAAAAAGTTAATCTGGCGGAAAAATTTGCGTTAATCTCAGAACATTGGCGACCGAAGGTGGTCGGCGAATTGAATGGTCAGGAAGTCAAACTCGTTAAATTCATCGGCGAATTTCCGTGGCATCATCATGAAACGGAAGACGAAATGTTTCTGGCTGTCAAGGGAAATTTCCGCATCGAGTTTCGTGATAAAACGGTTGAGCTTGCGCCCGGTGAATTCGTCATCGTGCCGCGCGGCGTTGAGCATCGTCCGGTCGCCGAACGAGAAGTCGAAGTTTTACTTTTCGAGCCGAAAAATGTTTTGAACACGGGAAATATCGCGGACGAAAAATTTACCGCGCCGGTCGGAGATGCAATTTAACTGCAATCCAAAATCCGAAATCAGAAATCCAAAATTGAAATATGTCAGAATTAAACGATTTATATCAGGAAGTTATTTTAGACCACAACAAAAATCCGCGAAATTTCCGCGAGATCGAAGATGCGACGCGCTACGCTGACGGCAATAATCCGCTCTGCGGCGACGCGCTGAGGGTTTATGTCGAGATGGAAGACGACCGTGTCAAAGATGTCGCTTTCAAAGGTTCGGGCTGTGCCATTAGCAAAGCGTCGGCTTCGATGATGACGCAGGTCGTCAAAGGAAAATCAAAAGAGGAAGCCGAAGTTTTGTTCGATGAATTTCACAAGATGGTGACGGGCGAACTCGACACGGAACGGGAAGAAAATTCTTTGGGCAAACTCAAAATTTTCGCCGGCGTTTTGGAATTTCCGGCGCGCGTCAAATGTGCGAGTTTGTCGTGGCACACGCTTCACGCCGCGCTCAACGAAGAAGAAGTTGTTTCGACGGAATAAACTGTCATCATAAAATTTCAGACGCAGGTCGCAGCTTTAAAAAAGCTGCAACCTGTGTTTTTTTGTTTTCAAGTTTCTTTTCTGATAATTTTTGCTTATTCTTTATTTGGCATTATAACGAAATGAAACCTGAAACCGACCAAGTGATTTTCCCGAATGTTGATAATATTTTTCAAGCCGCCGAGCGTTTGCGAAAAGTTGCGCTGCACACTCCGCTGCAGCCGAATCTGAATCTTTCCGAACGCTTTGAAGCAAATATCCTGCTCAAACGCGAAGATTTGCAAATCGTCCGTTCCTATAAAATTCGCGGCGCATACAACAAAATGGCGCAGTTGGCGCCCGAATCTATTGTCAAAGGCGTGGTTTGCGCTTCGGCCGGGAATCACGCGCAAGGCGTTGCGTATGCGTGTCGTTTGATGGCGATTAAAGGGACGATTTTTATGCCGACGACAACGCCGAATCAAAAAGTCAAACAGGTCAAAATGTTCGGCAAAGAGATGGTTGAAGTGCAGCTGGTCGGCGATACGTTTGATGATGCTTTTGCGGCGAGTTTGAAATTTTGCGACGAGCAAGGCGCGGTTTTTGTTCATCCGTTTGATGATTTGAAGGTCATCGAAGGACAGGGAACGGTCGGACTGGAAATCTTTAAAGATGCCGATGTGAGGATTGATTATCTGCTTCTGGCAATCGGCGGCGGCGGTTTAGCTTCGGGCGTTTCGACGGTTTTTCGCGGGCTTAGTTCGCATACGAAAATAATCGGCGTGGAACCGGAAGGCGCACCCGCGATGAAAAATTCGCTCGAAAAAGGCGAAATTGTGACGCTCGAAAAGGTTGATAAATTCGTTGACGGCGCGGCTGTCAAGCGCGTCGGCAATCT
>JBDTZT010000216.1:0-6419 GCA_040005005.1 Actinomycetota bacterium | reverse complement strand
TGCTCAAGCGTGATTTGTGGAAATCGGTCAAACTCGGTTCACGAATCGAACCGGAAACAGTCCGGCAGCAGGTTGCCCGTGCCACGCAAGCAAAAATGACGGTTGCCGAAAGCCGTCTGCTTGAACTGCTTATCTACGACAACGAATTGCGGGAAATAATTTTGCCCCAACTTGAGGAAACCGATTACGACGCGCTGGCGACAGCCGGCGTTTTTCGCGCCGTTCTCGAATTGCAAAAAACGGGCGCACTCATTACACTTGAAAGTTTACTCGAACTCGTCGAAGAGGACGAAACGGCAAGCGATTTTGTGCCGGTTTTAATGATGAGCGAACCGCCGCGTGAGGTCGGCGATGCGATTGACGAGGTTTTACACAATGCCGAAAGTTGTGTTTTCACCTTGCGGGCGATGGCGATTTCAAATCGAATCTTAGAAATCAGCCAGGAACTGATTTTGGCGGAACAAAGCGGAAATAATGAATTGCTCGGTCATCTCGTTGCAGAACAAATCGGATTGGCGCGTCTGAAACGCGATTTACAAAGCCGAATCAGCGAGAACTGAAACAATTTATATATTTCAAGCGTTAAAAAATTTTACAAACAACGATTTACGCACAGATTTAATCAAAGAAAGTTTAACAAAATGGCTATGACAGACTACGACGAAAAGGAAGACTTAGTGGACCGACTTCTGGCAATGGGCAGAGGCAAGAAGTTTCTGAGTTTTGACGAACTTAATAGGGAAATGCCCGATAAAATGATGTCGCCCGAAGACATCGAAGACGTTTTGGAACGATTGGAAGGCGCGAATATTTCGGTTTCCGATTCAGATTCCGTTTTACTTGAACAAGCGGCCAGCCTGGTTGACGACGAAGCCGAGGTGGACGAAGACGATTTGGATTTGGATTTATCAGCCGGAACGCTTGACAAATCAAACGATCCGGTGCGGCTTTACTTGCGCGAAATGGGTATTGTTCCGCTGCTTACCCGCGAAGGCGAAGTGACGATCGCGCAGCGCATCGAGCGTGGACAAATTAAAACGCAAAAATCAATTTCGCGCTCGCCGATTGCCGTCGAAAGATTAATTAAACTCGGCGAAGAACTCGTCAAGGGCAAGGCGAGCATCCGCGAAACCGTGATGTTTTCGGAACAAGCCGAACTGACGGGCGAAGAAGACAAGGTTGACGAATATTTGCGCTGGACGCTCGAAGGCATCGAAAATATCAAGGCAAATTTCGACCGGGCATTAAAATATTGGGCGGATTTGCGCGATGAGCAGACAAAATCAAAAGGCAAACCGTCGAAAAAACTGCTTGCCTTGAAACGTCAAACGGCGCGGGCGCGGCTCGAAATTTCGCAAGAGATTAAAAATCTTAATCTGACCGAATACGCCAAACAATTGCTGATTTCTTCGATTCGCAAAATTTCCGACGAAATCAAAAAAGCTGAAAGAGATATTCGCAAAGCGGAAGAAAGACTCGATTTCAAACCAAACGCCGACGAAAAGAAGGATTTGACGGCGAAAGTCGCCGATTCGCGTAAAAAATTGTCGGAAGTCGAAGAAAAATATCATCTGCCGACAGTCGAGATCAAACGCGCATTGCAGGCGATCTTGATCGGCGAACAGCAGACGAATCAGGCAAAACGCGAACTGGTCGAAGCCAACCTCAGGCTTGTTGTTTCGATTGCGAAAAAATACACGAATCGCGGGCTTCAATTCCTCGATTTGATTCAGGAAGGCAACATCGGTTTGATGAAAGCGGTTGATAAATTCGAATGGCGGCGCGGTTATAAGTTTTCGACTTATGCGACGTGGTGGATTCGTCAGGCAATCACACGGGCAATCGCCGATCAGGCGCGGACGATCCGCATTCCCGTCCATATGATCGAGACAATCAACAAACTGATTCGCACTTCGCGCGCGCTTGTGCAAGAACTCGGGCGCGAACCGACGAGCGAAGAAATCGCCAAGAAAATGGATATTCCGGTTTCAAAAGTGCGAAAGGTTTTGAAAATCGCGCAGGAACCGATCTCTTTGGAAACACCGATCGGTGAAGAAGAAGATTCGCATCTCGGCGATTTTATCGAAGACCGTTCGATTATGAATCCGGCGGAATCCGTGACGTTCGGCAATCTTCGTGAAATCACCGATGAAGTTCTGGCGACCTTAACGCCGCGTGAAGAAAAAGTCATCAAAATGCGTTTCGGGCTCGGCAATACCGGCTCGGAACATACGCTCGAAGAAGTCGGACAGCATTTCGCCGTGACGCGTGAACGCATCCGCCAGATCGAAGCGAAAGCGTTAAGAAAACTGCGTCACCCGTCGCGTTCACGCCGTTTGAAAGCGTTTTTGGAAGGCAAAGCGTAAATTAACTTTACGATTTCGGATTTGCGGTTTGCGATTGATTTTTTTAATTGCAGACCGCAAAATTGTTTTTAGAGGTAAAAATTATGACTTTACTGATCGACACGCCGCGCAAAAAGAAAATTCCGGTTGAGCAATTGATCGAACAACTCTATCAAACCGAAGGCAAAGCTGAAATTGTAAATGGAGAAATTGTCGAATTTATGTCAACCGGAGATGAGCCCTCAAGTGCCGCAACGAACATTCTTTTAAGTCTCAAACTCTTTGAACGCAAAACCAAATTAGGTCGAGCTTACAGCGATAATGCGGGTTTTCTGGTTTATTTACCAAACCGTAAATCTTTCAGTCCCGATGTTTCATTTTTCACAGGCGAACGCGCCGGAATGAAATTTTTGCAAGGCGCACCCGTTTTTGCCGTCGAAGTCAGAAGCGAAAACGATTACGGGAAAAAAGCCGAAGAAGCCATCAAACAAAAACGTTCCGATTATTTTGCGGCAGATTCAAAAGTAGTTTGGGACGTTGATTTATTGAGCGAGGATGTGATCAAATCCTACACTTCCGAAAATCCCGACGCGCCCAAAATCTTCAAACGCGGTGAAATCGCCGATGCCGAACCGGCTTTGCCAAACTGGACTTTTGGCGTTGATGAATTATTTGATTAGAATTAGCGGCAATTTTAGTTGCGGTTTGCGATTGCTTTTTGCAGTTTCAAACCGCAAAATTGTTTTTTGAGGCTAAATTTATGCGAAAAATTTCTATCCTGTTAATCCTTTTTCTCTTTTCGGTTTTCTATTGTTTTGCACAAGTCAAAGAAAACGAATATAAAAAGGTAGATTGGATGTTTTCAGATAAAGATTTCAGCCTGAATATCAAAGAAGTACAAATAAAAAAAGGAAACCACACTTTTGAAACTTCTCGTAGATCGTCAGATAAAACCAAAAGTCTTTTGATTAAAAAAGCGGAAGCACTTTACCCGAAAGAAATAGAGCAGCAGAATCTACCGCCAACAATAAATAAAGACCTCTATGAAAAAGATGTTTTTTCTCCAACAGTAGAGGAAAAACCGTTTTGGTCAACGAGTTCCTTTAACGATGTAAAAATCGCCGGAGTTATTTCTACCAGAGCAATCAGCTTTTATCAAGATTTATTAGTGGCTTTTCGCAATAATAAAAAACCGACTTCAATTAAAATGTCTAGAACTTCATTCAGTTATTCGGCTAGCGTCAAACATTTTAATAATTACGAAATAGCGAACGAAAAATATGAAAATGTAAACATAGTTTTTATGAAACTTAACTGGTTACAATACTGCGGAAATTTATGCGCTATGGGATTCGGTCGAGAAGAAATTGTGGTTTTCGACAAAAATAACAATCCCGTAGCGATGTTTTTTAACTATAGTGACCAAACATGGGTTAGCTGAACTATAATAAATGGAAATCTCAACGCAAATTTTCTGGCTCGTAATTTTATCAATGGTCGTCGCTTCGATTGCGTGGACGGTCACGCAGGAAGAAATTTTTCGCGAATGGAACGAATACTGCAAGGGAAAATGCGAGACTTGTAAGCCTTTGCTGCAACGCAAGTTCTTTTACGTTTTCACTTGCGAATACTGCTTCAGCCATTGGGTGACAATTTTAATCTTGATTCTGACCGGCTTTCGACTTTTGCTTGACGACTGGCGCGGATTTATTCTGGCTTTTTTTATAATTCCGTGGCTGGCTAATCAATGGATGAGTATCTATCGCCGTCTGCGCGTCGGTATCAAATACGAAAATTTACAGGCGAAAATTGTTGAAGAGAAACTTGAAAGCTGACTTTTAGCGATGTTCAAGCTGGATCAAATGCACGACCGAATCGCCTTCAAATTCGATCTTGCTCAGTTTTTTCTCGATGTCTTTGAAGGCGGATTTAGTGCTTTTTCTTTTTTCCAAAAAGTCTTTGAGCTTCGCGGCTAAATCTTTGTCGGTCAGTTTTCCGTTGCTTGCGAAGGCGTTTTCGCGCGATTTTTCGGCGGTTTCGTTTTTCTCTCTGCTCCAGATCACCCAAAAATTTTCCGTTCCGGCATTGCCGCCGAATTCGTTCCAGCCCGTTTGATATTTTTGACCAGCGGAAACGTCCGCGATTCCGCCGTTTTGTTTCGGGGTCGGAAAAATTATATTGAAAACCTTTTCGTTACGCTCGTCCAAACCTTCGGCGAAAATATACAAAAAGCCTTTTTCGGTCGGCGTAAAATTCATCATAAACTGATAGCCGTTTTCAAAAATCTCTTGTCCGCTCGATTCAAAAGGCTCTTGAAACTTTTTGCCGTCGCGCATTTTCTGCACCAGAAGCGAATAATCAACCGTCCGCAAAGTTTGCGAAGTTGCGGTTTTTCCGCCGTTATTTGCAGCATTTTGATTATTGTTAATGACGTTTGCACTAAGGTTCGCAACTTCGGTTTGATTGGTATTTATATCGGTTTTTTCGGGCTTGTTGATTGCATATTTCCAAACCAAAACCGCCCCCGAAGCTCCGAAAACAAGCAATAAAATCACGCCCAAACCGATCAATGCAAATTTAGTAGTATTCGATTTCGGTTCGGTTTGCGCAATGTCGGGAATAAAATCAGCGGATTGCAAAACCGGCGGAACTGACGGCTCATCTTGTTTTATATTGATGATGTGCGGAGCGATTTGGGTCGCGGCAGGCTTAAATTGATTGGCAATATTAACCACTTCGGTCGCTTTGGTCGGAATCGAAGCGAGTTGCGAATTTTTCAAACCTTGCCGAAATTCCGCCGCCGTCTGAAAACGATGTTCGGGCATCACTTCGAGGGCGCGGTGAATCGCGTTCGCTAATGCCGGCGAAACTTCCGCGTTCAATTTTTGGAGATTCGGCAACGGATCGGGTTTGTCAGACCAGAGCGCGTGGGCGCGAACCGTCGCGGTTGCCTGTTCGGGCGAAAATCCGGTCAAAAGATGATAAAGCGTGGCGCCAAGCGCGTAAATATCGCTTCGCCCATCGGTTTTGCGCTCGGCAAAATCGCGCAATTTTTCTTCATTGAGCGCATTCAAAAGCAAAAAGGAATTCGGGTCAACGCGCAGCACTTGCTCAAGCGGCGCGTAAAAAGGCGTGTAGCCCGTAATACTCTGCCCGCCGAACGGCAAGGTTTTTTCTTCCTGCATATTTCCCTTTGCCGTGCCGAAATCAAGCAGAAAGATTTTGCCTTTTTCATCAACCTTGATATTGTGCGGTTTGACGTCGCGGTGAAAAATCGGGAACGAATGCAGATATTCGAGCGCGTCGAGAACTGTGTCGGCAACCTGCAAAACTTCCGGAATCTGAAACTTCTTTTTTTTCAACAGACCGTGCGCCAAATCTTCGCCCGAAATGTAATCCATGACGATAAAACTCGCCCCGTTTTCCTGAAAGCAATTCGTTACTTTCGGCAGATTCGGATGACTCAGATTGTAAAGCAGATCGGCTTCGATTTTGGAAGTTTTCGCAATAAGTTCGTTGTTCGATTCGATCTGCTTGATCGCCACGCGATTATTTCCCGAAAAGCGCGTGTCCTCAGCCAGGTAAACCGCACCGAAACCGCCGCTGCCGATTTTTTCGCGGATGGTGTAACGTCCGTCAATGATTTTTCCGTTTTCAAGCATAAGTTTCAGATTTCAGATTTCAAATTTCAAATTTCGGATTGAAACCATCTTTAATCCGAAATTTGAAATCTGAAATCTGAAATTAATTTTACGGTGTTACCGCCATCATCCGAAAAGGCACCAGCAGAGGCATTTCGCTGCTGATTTGTACTTTGTAAATCGTCTGCGGGAGCGGTTCTTCCTGCTCTAAAGAACGGCTTGTGCTGTTTGACGTCAGTGCTTCGGTGTTGGTGATAGCGATGCCTTCGCCGTCTTCCGCGTCGTAAATATCAACCGTCGCTGCCCAATCGTTGAGCCATTTATCATATTGCGGCAAATTGATGGCAATCGGTTTCATCCCGATTTCGAGCGGCAGAGGTTCTTTCGTAATCAAAACGGCGAGTTCTTCGCCCGCGTAATCGGCGCGGCGCGG
>JBDTZT010000215.1:0-6422 GCA_040005005.1 Actinomycetota bacterium | reverse complement strand
ATAAAGGCAATATTAATCTTCCTTTGGTAATTATCGGTCTGGTTTTAATCGTCGCCGTGGTCGGCGGTTTGGGGGCTTATAATCTACTCAAAACGTCGCAGGCGAAGCCGCCCATAAATGGCAAACCTTCTCCCGTCGCAACCAAACCGGCGCCGACACCGGTTATATCAAATGTGCTGGGCGCACAACCGCCGAATTTGCTCGGTTCGCCGAATGCATTGGTCACGGTCGAAGAATTTGCCGATTTTCAATGTCCGACCTGCGGCGCGACGCATCCGAAAATGAAGGAAATTATTTCGACTTACGGAAGCCGCATTAAATTTATTTTCCGCAATTTTCCTTTGCAGATTCCGGCGCACGACAAGGCCTACGAAGCGGCCGTCGCGGCAGAAGCGGCCGGACTTCAAGGCAAGTTTTGGGATATGCAAAACCTGCTTTTCACCAATCAACAGGTGTGGACAGCTAATCCTGATTACCACAAAGTGTGGGAAGATTACGCCGGCAAAATCGGTTTGGACGTTGAAAGATTCAAAAACGATATGGCCGGGTTGAATGCCAAAGCGCGGGTTGACGCCGATCTGGCACGCGGTCGCGCACTGAATGTCAGTTCAACGCCGTCAATTTACATCAATGGCGTGCTGATTCCGTTTGAACAGATGAATGTCGAATCAATGCGCCAAATCATTGACGGCGAACTGGAAAAAGCGCAAAAAAGTAATCAAACGGCTCCGAGCGCACCGACCAATTCGGCTCCGGCCGAACCGAAAAAATAAATGAGCGACGCTGAAGTTTTAACCGAACAATCCGGCAATAAAATTGCTAAATTACCGCTTTTGGCGGCGTTGATTGCGCTCGCCGGATTGGCTGACGCGATTTATCTGACCATTCACCACCTGACGGGTGAAAAAGTTCCGTGCAGTATCACCGGCGGCGGCTGTGAAGCGGTTTTAAATAGTCCATACGCTGAAATCGGCGGAATTCCGCTTTCAATTTTCGGGGCAATTGCCTATTTTGTCGCCTTTAGTCTGGCAATTCTGGCGGCTTTCGGCAATCGTCTGCTGTGGAGGTTGTTCGGCGCGCAAGTTACGCTGATGACAATCTTTACGGTTTGGCTCGTTTATCTCCAAAAATTCGTGATTAAGGAGTTTTGCCAGTATTGTCTGCTCTCGGCGGCAATCACCTTGACGCTTCTCATCATCGCGGTCAGTTCGCGGTTTTGGAAGTCTTGAAACCATTTTTATCAACCTAACGAATATAATGACGGAAGGATAAAATGCCTTCCGTTATTTGTTAGGCAGTTTTGCCTTTGCAAATTTTCGGTAAATGCGATGAAATGAAATAGTTTAAAGCAAAGTTTTACTAAAGTTTTTTTTCGTTAGAGTAAAAATATATTGTGGCTGAAGCTATTCTTCATCGGATTGCACAAGGAGACAAAACCGCCGTTCAGGATTGCCTGAACAAATACGGTGGTCTGGTCTGGTCTTTATCACGGCGAATGTCGGCCAATAATGAAGATGCCGAAGATGCCGTGCAGGAGATTTTTATTGATGTTTGGAAAAATGCGGCGCGTTTTGATGAATTGCAGTCATCAGAAACGACTTTTATTGCGATGATTGCCCGCCGGCGTTTGATTGACCGCCTCCGTTATGCAAAGCGGCGGATTTCGGCGGATTCGTTGGAAAATATTGTCGCCGAGCCGTCAAATCGCGCTGATGAAGAAATGCAAACAAACATCGAAGCAAAAGACGCGGCGCGGGCTTTGCAAATTTTGCGTCCCGAACAACGGCAGGTTCTGCAGCTTTCGATTGTGCAGGGCTTATCGCATCAGGAAATTTCCGATGCAACCGGAATGCCGCTCGGAACGGTCAAAACACACGCCCGGCGCGGAATTTTGCAGGTCAGAGAATTTTTAGGATTGAGTGGTATTGAAAGTATGAAAGGAGGAACGGCATGAACAAACAAGAAAAAGATAAAATGCTCGAACTCCTTTCCGACAAAGCGGTTTTCGGCTTGTCAGAGGCAGAATTTGCCGAACTCAGGGAACTGGAAAAGAATTTTCCCGAATTTCGCGACGAATCTTTAGAACTTTCAGCGGCGGCTATCGGTATGATGAATTTGGATACAAGCGAACCAATGCCCGCGCATTTGCAAACGAAGATTGCCGCTGACGCGGAACAGTTTTTCGCCGCACGCAATGAATTAGCGTCGCATGCTGAACCGCAAGCCGAAAAAGAAGAATTTCAAAAAACTTTTGCCTTTGAACCGAAAAGTTCGATTTGGCAATGGCTGGGTTGGGCAATTGCCGGCCTTGCCTGTATTGCATTGGCGATAAATATCTGGATAACACGCCCAAATCAAACACAAATTGCTGACGTTAAACCGACACCGACGATTACGCCGAAACCCGAATTAACTTTGACAGAGCAACGCGAACAACTTTTGGCATCGGCAAAAGATGCGGTGCAAACAACTTGGGGCGATTTTGATCCGAAAAAGCCAAAAAATGTGCAGGGCGATGTTGTCTGGAGCAATTCCGCGCAGAAAGGTTTTGTGCGTTTCCGCAATTTGCCCGTGAACGATAAAAACAAAGAAACCTACCAGCTTTGGATTTTTGACGATAATCAAAAACAACCGATTGACGGGGGAATTTTTGACGCGAATGAAAACGGCGAAATCATCATTCCGCTTGATGCAAAATTAAAGGTTCAAAAACCTAAGATGTTTGCGGTGACAGCGGAAAAACCCGGCGGCGTGGTCGTTTCGCCGCTTGAAAAAGTAATGGCAGTCGCCAAAGTTTCGGTCTAGAAAATGTTTAAATTTTTCGGACTATTTATTTTACTCGGCTTATTTTCGGCATTTTGTAACTCAACGAAGACCGATCCCTTGACCGAATTCGCTTCGATGGAATTTGGTGCAAAGGTCAAGTTTTCGCCAAATGTGCGAATTAAATTTAAAGATTTTTCAATAATCTATATTGGCGAAAGACGGGTTTCTTCCGAGAAATTTCCGAACGGCTTTTTGTATTACGACTTTAAAGTTCAAAATCAAATCGAAAATATAACCATTTCGTGGACAAGCGGAACGGGCGAGATTGCGCCGACCGCTTTTCAAATCGGCGGAAACACTTACGAATTGGAACTCGCAATGTCGGACAAACTCGGAAAACTCGCCGAAAACGAACTTGTTATTTGGAAAAAATAAAAAACATTCCTTCATTAATTCCTAAATTAATTCAAGTTGCTGGTTACAAAGGTTTAAAGAGTTTTTGCCCACGAAACACACGAAAAGCACTAAAAAAGAAAAATTATTCATAAAATTTTCGTTTATTTTGTGTATTTCGTGGGCAATACTTCTTCAATTCTTTTAACTGGCAACTTGGATTAAATAAAAAAGGCAAAGTTGAAAAACTTGCCTTTTTTATTTGCGAAGAAAAAATATTTTGAATATTTTTCCGGTTTAGCGGATACGTTATTATGAGTGGCGATGATGGATGATTTGACAGCAATTGAAAAATGTCTGAAAGGCGAAAAAGATGCGTTTCGTTATCTGGTCGAACGCTATCAAGCGCAAGCTGTCGGTCATTCGACGGCGATTCTCGGCAATCGTGAAGATGCTTTGGATGCAGTGCAGGAAGGGTTTATTGATGCTTTTCAATCACTTAAAAATTTTGACCGGGCGCAGCGGTTTTATCCGTGGTTGTATGTTCTGGTTCGCCATCGTTGTTTCAAAATGATCGCGAAAAAGCACGAATCGGAAAATATCGAAGAAACCGAAATTCTCGCGCCGCAAAGCGATATTTCTAATGAAGAAAGAATCACGCTTGAAAAAGCATTGCTTTCATTGTCGAAAGAAGACCGCGAAATAATTACTTTGAAATATCTGGACGGTTCTTCATACGACGAAATTGCCGAACACTTAGAAATTCCGCGCGGAACCGTGATGAGCCGCCTTTTTTACGCCCGCAAGCAATTGCAAACAAAATTAACGGGAAAATTTCATTAATAACTTTATGAAAAACATAAATTGCGAAGATATTTTAATACAAAAATTGGCGTTGATTGACGGCGAAAAGACCGAATTTTCCGACGAACAAATTACCGCACATCTGGCGAGTTGTGAAAATTGCCGACAGCAAATCGAACAGTTGCAAAACACAGTTGTCTTGCTCAACCGGCAAAAACGGCGCGGGCAAACGGCTGATCTCTGGGCGGCGATTGAAAAGCAAATCAACCCGGAATCCGAAGCGACTTTTAAAATAAAATGGCCGCCGTTTGTATTGCTCGCCATTTTGCTGGCTGTTTATAAATTTGTGGAAATGGTTCCCGAACGCGATTTGGGTTGGGCTTTAAAAATCGTGCCGGTTGTTCTGATTGCTGCCGTTTTTGGTTTTCTCAAAGAAAATCCATTCAAAATTAATACCGAACTTATATTGGAGAAATAAATATGAATAAAGAAATTGAAGCAAAAGATTTGACGGTTTTGGGACAAAAATACGCTTTTGCGACCGTTTCACTGGTTTTGGGAATTTCCTGTTTCATCAATCTTTTGGGATTGGAAAAAGCGATTCTGGCAATTGTGTTTGGTTGGCTGGCACTGCGCGCAAAACCTGAACCGATTTTGAAAGAACATCGTTTGTGGGCAAAGGCCGGTTTAATTTTGGGAATCTTGCCGCTGATTATTTTGCCCGTAATAATCATCCTGAATTTTGAACGTCTGCGGGAAATCATTGAAGTTTTGTCAAAAATAAATGGCGGAAGATAGAGGAAATATGAAAAATTTATTACATTATTTAACGATTATTTTATTAATCCCGGTTTTTTGTTCAATCACAGTTTTCGGACAAAGTTCCGCAAATATCGAAGGAAACTGGCTCGGAACGCTTGAAGTTAGTGGCATAGAACTACGGCTTGTATTAAAAGTTTCAAAATCCGGCCCGGACGCGCTCGCCGCAAAACTCGATAATATTGATCAAGGTATAAATGATTTGCCGATTGACGAAATCAGCCAAAAAGATAATTCAGTTCAATTTGATACGAAGAAATTAGGACTCAACTTTGAAGGAACACTTAACGCGAAAGGCGATGAAATCAGCGGAATATTCAAACAAGGCGCAAATTCGTTTCCGCTGATTTTCAAACGCATCGCCGAGATTCCCCGAATCGCCCGCCCGCAAGACCCGCAAAAACCGTATCCATATGGCGAGGAAGAAGTCAGCTACGAAAACAAGCAAGACGGCGTAAAATTAGCCGGAACGCTGACTCTGCCGCGCAACGAAGAAAAACATCCGGCGGTGATTTTAATTACCGGAAGCGGTTCGCAAGACCGCAATGAAACAGTTGTCGGACATCACCCGTTTCTTGTTTTGGCGGATTATCTCTCGCGGCGCGGAATCGCCGTTTTGCGCGTGGACGATAGAGGTGTCGGCGGTTCATCTCTGGGTTCTCCGAATGCGACGAGCGAAAATTACGCGGGCGATGTTTTGTCCGGTATTGAATATCTGAAAAGCCGCCAGGAAATCAATCAGAAACAAATCGGACTCATCGGACACAGCGAAGGCGGAATGATTGCGCCGCTGGTTGCCGTTCGTTCCAAAGATGTCGCGTTTATCGTTTTACTGGCAGGACCGGGACAAACAGGCGAAGAAATTATTTACGCGCAAAACGAATTAATAGTAAAATCCAACGTAACAAATCCAATACTTGCGGCGCAAATAATGATCGCCGTTAAAAATATGCTGGCAATTCTAAAAAGTGATGCCGAAAACCGGCTTGTCGAACAGCGTATCAGCGAAGCATTTGCCAAACAATCAAGCGAAATGAGCGAAGATCAAAAAAAAGCATTCGCTTCGGTGCAAGCCTCGATGAAAACCCAACTTCCAGCGATGATGTCGGCCTGGTACCGATATTTTTTAGCTTATAATCCGCGCCAAACACTTGAAAAAGTTACAATTCCTGTGTTGGCTCTGAACGGTGAAAATGACACGCAAGTTTCAGCAAAGGAAAATTTACCTTTAATTGCTAATGCTCTTAAAATCGGTGGTAACAAGGATTATAGCATCAAGTCTTTTCCAAAACTCAACCATCTTTTTCAGACAAGTCAAACAGGTTTGGCAGATGAATACGGCAAAATTGAAGAAACAATTGCGCCGACCGTTTTGGAAACGATTTCAGATTGGATTTTTAAGGAAACCTCCAACAAATAGAGCAAATATTGAACAATTTTATTGTAAATTCAGCGGTTTGGGCGGCGGTTGTTTTTCGGATTCACGAATTTCTTCGCGGAGCTGCTGAAATTTCTGCCATTGCGCGGGAGTCAGAACTTTTTGCAGTTTATCGTCGTGTTGGGTGCGGATTTCCTGAATGCGCGGCTCGGATTCCTGTCGAATTTTCTGAATATTTTCACGGGTTTCGCCGACGACTCTC
>JBDTZT010000214.1:0-6433 GCA_040005005.1 Actinomycetota bacterium | reverse complement strand
ATCATTTTTTCTGCGAATTTACGCAAATTCATTACCTGCATATTTTTCTTGACGGCAATTTTATTGCCCGATTCAACTATAAACTCCTTGTAATATACTTCCTCTCGTCCGACATAAACTGCTGAAATTACATTTTGTTGGAAATCCACGGCAAATTTTGTTTGACTGACCAAAGCATCCAACAGAGATACTTCAACATATTCTGTTTGCAAAGAATCTTTCAAACCTTTCGCGATTGCCAAACCAATTCGGATTCCCGTCAAACTGCCGGGGCCGCTGGAAACAACGACCTTTTGAATTTCATTTTTTTGAATTTCATTTTTCTTCAAAAGCGTATCAATCAGAATAAGAATACCGCCTGATTTTAAAACCGCACATTTTCCAACAAGAAAATCCAATTCCGCTCCGTCTTCCAAAAGCGAAACACTCCCTGCGCCAATCCCTGTTTCCAATGCTATTTCTATTTTTCTTTCAAGCTTTATCATTATTTATCAAGGTTTGACAACACTTGCTTTCAAAGCACTGCAAAATCTTTTTAAGGAAGGTTTAAGTCTAACTAAAACACTTCCGATTTGATAAAACATCCGCGTTGAATCATCAAAGTTCCCTTCCATATCAATAGTTGCCTGGATTGCATTCGGCGGAATTCTTTTTTTTAATTGTATCCAAAATTCTTTTTTGTTTTTAAGTAAAGTATGCATTGGTTTCAAATTGATCTTAGTTGACCATTCACTTTCAACGGTTTTTACCAACCACTGCGGAATATTCTTCATTTCATCTGCAAAAGGCAGTTCCGATATATCCAATCCATAATATTTATTCGTCAAACCGATTGTCTTTAAAATCCAATTACGGCGGTTATTGCTAATCAGGTTCAAACACCGGTCCCAATCAAATTCAAGCCGATTACTTTCAATCAAATAAAAGAAATCCAAAAGTTTATCTTTATATGCCCCGCCGTCAGTCAACCAATGAACGCATAAAACCCGAAGATGATCTTCGGGTCGCAAAACCCTGACCGGTATATCATCTATCATTATGATCCTCGAATTCTCAAACAAATCATTCCAATCCACCGTATCCAAATGGCGCAAACCCGCGTGCAGGTCAATATTGAGCTTCTTTCCTTCTTCGCTGTTAACTAAAACCCTCGCTTTCGCATACCATCCGGGAGCCACACATAAGTCTATGTCATTATATATCCTTTTATATTTCTCGGGATAAACTACCGCTGCTGCCCACCCTTTGATTAATATCGGTTCAATCCCATTTTCCCGAAATAATTTAAAGGCGGCCTTAATACTAGATTGATGCAACTTCGCCCGCAAAATAAGCCACCGCCGTTCATTTTCTTTATCCTCAACGCTCATTTTACTTTCCAAAAAAAATGAAAGAGCAGCAAAGAAAAAATATTCTTCCTTCACTACTCTTTAAATTTAAGTATAAATTGAAACTTACGGAGCGCAAATACCGGAACCGTTGCAATTCACTGTTGACGGGCAAGTACTTTGAGAAAGACAATCACCGGGGGCAACGCAGGCACAAGAGGTTGATGCCATCGCACTCGTCGGTGCTGTCAGCGATGCCACGATCGGCAAGGCAATGACTGCCGCCAATCCGATTTTCTTGATAACTTCACGGCGCGAACGTCCCGCAAAGTTTGCCGCCAACCCTTTTTCCAAAAGGTTTTTATCGTTCAGTTGGTCAATTGCCAACCAAATTAAATCTTCGTGAACGGCCGATCCAATTTCTTTTTCAAACCGTTTCATAATATCCGGTATCGAATTGTTTCCGTCGCAGGACTTCCAGACAAATGCCGCCGTTTGGTTCAAGCAATGTGCTTTATTACTGGTCAGGTCATAAACTAAAACTTCATCCGAAGTTTCTTGTATTACCAAACCTTCTTTCCGGGCAACCGGGACTTGTGAACTCTTCATAGATTCCTCCTAAGTTAAGACAAAAAAATAATTTTCAATATTTTCAATTTTTATGACAATATAAAGCCCTAAAAGACTTTATTTTCAAAGAAACTCAGCAATTTTATTGCAAAATCTTTAGCTTCGCCTCTTTCAGTTTTGACGATTATGGCACGATTGACAGTTTTATTCAAGACTTTTAATGAAAATTTTGGGTTATATCTGATTGGAATTGTATGAGATAGCATTTCCAATACGCCAAACCCTTCACTTAAAATCTGCGGCTGCCACTTTGCACCTGCCTTAAATTCGGTTAATAAAACCATTCCAACGGGCAAAGGTTCATCTCCCTTAATCCCACCGAAAGACTCAACCGGAAATTCCACCTGTTGATATTTATCTATAAAACCGCGTATTGACAGCGTTTTGGGAAACGGATGAACAAAACCGCGGTCATCCAAAACTGCATACTCATCAGAATAATATTCTGCGCCTAATTTAGTCAATTCAGCAACCAGGGTAGTTTTTCCCTGATAGCTTCTCGCCGGAATAATTATGGCTTTCCCTTTCCAACCAACCACTCCGGCGTGAACAAAAACTCTCTCCACCGCATATTCAGCGATTGTTATTCGAATTTGCGAACCCAAATACGCAAAAAATATTTCCTTGTTTTTTCCGAACGTAACTTTTTTTCGGTCCTTATACAAAACAAATTCGGACTTTAGGTTTTTCCGCACCGAAAAAAAATATTCGGCTTTTCGATAGGCAATATCCTCAAAACCGTTTGGCAGCAAAACTTTTAGTCTTTCTCGAATCTCTCTGACAATCTCCGGCCGATTGGATTTTATTCCGATTCTAACGCCATAAGCTTCAATTGAGAGTTGATTGTCGAAATTAATTTTGCTTTTCGCCTGTTCCATCTTTTTTACTTCAAACTCTTCTGTTGATGACCGTAGATCAGTCCGGCGAAATAACTTCTCTTGAAGCGAAAAATACAAAGTAAAATCGTTTCCGCACAAATACAAAACAATACATATTTGTTGTAATTATCCGGATATTTCAAACTAACAATTAAAATTAAAATCGGCAATATTGACAACGTTCCGTATAAAAGCGTTACAAATTGATGAGAAAATCCCGCAATCATAAGTTGTTGATAAATATGTTCCCGATGCGCTTGCCAAACTTTTTCGCCCCGAAAAAGCCTTTTTAAAAATGTTATCATGGAGTCGAACACAAAAAACCAAACTAACCAAACCGCGATCCATGGTAAATATGCCGCTCCCAAAGGGTTTTCTATCCTTTTTATACTCAAAAGCGGTAAAATGGCAAAAGAATATCCGAGAAACGCACTTCCAACATCACCCATAAATATTTTTGCCGGCTGCCAATTAGGAATTAGAAAGGCAAAAGCTGAAAATGCCAATACCCCGCCGTAAAAACCGATGTCTTCAAAATTATACAGCAAACCAACGAAATACCAACCCATTCCGGCTGTTATGGCTTGAGTCGCGGCGATACCGTCGATGCCGTCCATAAAATTGTAGGCGTTAATTAACCAGACAATCCACAAAAACGCGATGACTTTACCAAAAAAGCCGATCTGTATAATACCGTAAAATGGAACAAAAAGAGTTTCAAAACCGCCGACGCTCCAGATCACCAATCCAGCCGCCAAACCGTGACACAAGAATCGCCAAAATGCGGAAATAGTGCAGAGATCGTCAATCATACTAATGAGCGATACAATCATTGCCCCGATAATATATGCCCAATAGATTTTTCCGCTGGAAAGATATAAATAAACTAAAAATGTGGTCAGGCACACCAGACAGATGATGGCACCGCCGCCACGCGGTGTCGGAATGCTGTGGGAACTTCGTTCATTCGGTATATCGAGCATTTCGCGCTGCAAACTCCAACGCCGAAAAATAACGACACCGAATAATGTCGTTACAAAGACCACTATATAAATCGCAAAAATATTGAACACTTACTTGCTGACTTTTTTTACTCTTTGTTTTCTTTTAGTTGATAAATAAAACTTTACTTGCTTTTCGAGTGCCCCGGAAATTGTTGTAAGCGGCTTAAAACTATATTTTTCGAACAGTTTCTGCCCCGCATAAATATCATCAGAAATCCATTTTTGAATTGCTTCTTTCAGTTTTATCAACTTATCGAGTTTAAATGATTTCTCATTAAATCGGAAAATCTTCTGCAATAAATTATTTGATACTCTTATTCGCGGCAGTTTTTTGCACAAGTTTTCGGCAATTGAATCTACAATTTCTCTCATCGTAATGGGTTCCGCCGATAAATTAAAAATTTCCGTTCCATTTTTTTTATTTTTAATCAAACTTAAAACCGCTTCTGCAACATCTTCTTTGTATATCAAACTTTTTTTGTTTTCACCGTTTCCAATCCAATAAAATCGTCCTTTATCAATTATCGTCATCAACCGCGATACGTTTCCATGATCGCCTTCGCCAATGACTGTTCCAAGGCGAAAAATCGTCAATGCGATTTTCTTCTTTTCGCATATTTCAATCGCAATTTTTTCGCCTTCCAATTTACTTTCGGCATAAAATCCGCGCGGTTGGCATTTAAATGTTTCATCAACTATCGTCTTCCCATAATTACCATAAACCGCTACCGAACTGATTAATAAAAAATGTTTGACCTGTAATTTTACAGCCAATTTACAAATATTTTTAACTCCCTTTACGTTAACCCGCCAAAAATCTTTTTTTTCTGTATCTCCGAATTGATGAGCCAAACCCGCGGCATGAATTAAAATGTCAATTGCCTTTAATTCTTCGACTTGACCGAAAGTTTGTTCGTCGGAAATATCTACCTGGTAAAATTTATCTATCCTTTTATTATTGTCCTTGGTGGTAATTGACCTTTTTCCGGTTACAACAATGATTTCAAACTGATCTAATGCCGATAATTTTCCCAAAATTGAACTTCCCACCAAACCCGATGCGCCTGTTATTAAAATTCTGAGATTTTTATCCACTTTTACTGTTGTTATCAGACGCGTTGGATTTATTTTGTTGAATTTATTTTAATGAAACTCTGTATTTTTCAATTGCTTTTTCAAGCGAGTATTTCTTTAAAGCTGCTTGGCGAGCGTTTTTTCCCAAATCAACAAACAAATTTTTGGCGTCATTAATTTCCAATATTTTTTGCAAAAGTTTTTCCGGATTACCCGGCACCACTGTCCAACCGACATTATCTTCCTCGACAACTCTGGCGATTTCCGAATTTTCCTCGGTCATTGCCAAAATCGGTTTTCCCGCCGCTAAGATATTGTAAGTTCGGCTCGGCATCGAAACGCCCCACATTTTTTTGACCAGCGTCACTATTGCGACATCACAGGCATTCAAAAAAATATTCTGTTCACTGCGCGGACGAGGGGCAAGTAATTTGACGTTTTTTAGGCATTTATTTTCAACTTCCCTGGCCAGCCATTGCCTTTTGACTCCGGTGCCGAGAAATACAAAACAAAATCTCTCATCGTCCTTCAATATTTCGGCGCACTCGATTATACTTTCGATATCGTTCGGATAACCCATATTTCCGGCGTATAAAAAAACAAGTTTTTCTGTTATTCCTAACTCTTTCAACAAGGAATTATTAATGCGCGGCGCCGGTTTGACTGTTTCGAGTTCCGCCCAATTTGGTATCGTTTCGATCGGAATATCTAAACCTGCGGTCTTTTTTCCGATAAGCTCAAACATATCGCGTCCGCACACAATTATTTTAGACGTATATTTGAAAAGCCAGCGATTAAAATAATTGAGAGTTTTTACAAAAAATGAATTTTCCTTTGTTTTTTTTGCGGCGACCAAAATTTCGGGATAATTATCGTGAATCAGCAAAACATAGCTTGCCCCTCTCAGGAGTGAAGCTATCGCCGCGATAAAAGGCAGACTCGGTGGATTTGTCACGACCAAAATCAGATCGCCCTGCTTAAAATTTACCAACGCCCTGAAAAAAGTCGAAAGACTCAAAGCAACCATATTGAGCAGGCGAAAAATAATGACGTTTTTATTAAAAGTCGTTCCGAAAGAACGGAATATTTCGACGTTTTTGTGAATTTCCCTTTTCGGTGCCTTGACTCCTTTCGCCGAGTAATTCGGCTGTCCGCACAAAACTTTGACTTCAAAATCTTCAGTCAAGCCCTCGGCAATCCGCGTCAAATAGTAACCTGTCGAGGTTTCTTCGGGGTAATAAAGTTCGGTTACAACCCACAAACGATTGGCGATTGGCGATTGGCGATTTTTATCTTTTTTCTGAAAACTGAAAACCATTTGCTGAACACTAGCTTGTGTGTTTTCTTAAACTCGTATAACCGAAAATAATTTTGCTGACTGTCTGGGCGACATTTTCCTTTAAATATTCATCCGGCGGCGACCAATTTGCGGGTTGCGAAAGAGCTATCTCCGCCGATCGCAAGATACTATCAGTTTCCGCGCCGCTGACAATATTACTTCCGCATTCAATCGTTTCCG
>JBDTZT010000213.1:0-6437 GCA_040005005.1 Actinomycetota bacterium | reverse complement strand
TCGGCAAAACCACCGAACACGAAAACGCCCACGGCAAACGCTAAAAACATTTGCCGAAAAACTTTTAATTGAATTTTCGATTGCATTTTTTCCATCTCCAAAATAATTTCAAACTCGAATTTGTAGAGACGCAAACGACGAGCGTATTACCATCGCCGTAAAATTTTCCGAACAAAGTTTAGTCGTCAATCATGAATGCACGGGCTCAAAGGTTTTGCCGCCGCCGCGTTTTAAATTTATAATGCCTTTGTTTTCGGAATCGGAGGTTACTCTTATGCTTCACGCCAAATTTTTGTTTGCGCCGACAATTCTTTCGTGCCTACTTTTATTTTCGCTCCGTTGTCCGGCGCAGCAACCGACTCCAAATCCGGCAATCGAACAATCCGCAAATGCGCTTTTACTAGGCAAATCAGCCGCCGAAATCGAAAATCTAATTGCTGCCGATAAAGTAAATATGTCCGCCGAACTTGCCGCCGCGCTTCTCCAAAAAGGCAGACAATTTATGTCTAAAAACGATTTTCCGAGCGCCGAACGCGCTTTTAATTTGTCTTTGAAAATCGGCGAAGCGGCAAATGATAAAGCAAGCATCGCCGTCGCTTTGCGAAATCTCGGCGGTGTCAGCGGCTTGCAGGGAAATTTCCAAAAAGCCCTCGATTACTTTCAAAAAGCTGTCGTCGCGTATGAAAATTTGACCGATGATAACGGACTGGCGCAGTCTTTGCGTGGTGTCGGCAATGTCGAAAGCACGTTCGGCAATTATGATGCGAGCATTGCCGCCTTCCGGCGCGGTCTGGAGATCTACGAAAAAATCGGTGATAAAGCCGGACAAGCCAGCTTAAATTCAGGTTTAAGCATTAACTATCAGCGCATCGGCGATTTTGAACGCGCTTTTGAATACGGCAATCGCGCGCTCGCCTTAGCGCGGGAAAGCAATAATAAACCTTCAACCGGAATGTCGCTCTCGAATCTCGGTTCGCTGTCGAACGCTCGCGGCGATTACCGCTCCGCTTTGCAGTATCACGAAGAAGCGCTAAAGATTTTTGAAGAAACCGACCAAGCCGAACGAATCGCTCTGACCCTCAACAACATCGGGCAGGTTTATCTGGCGCAGGGCGATGACAATTCAGCCGAAGATTATTTCCGGCGCGGCTTGGCAATCCGGGAAAAAATCGGCGACCGCGACGGCATCGCGCGTTCAAATTTGCGGCTCGGTAATCTCAAAATCAGGCAGAACGATTTCCCGGCGGCACTCATTTTTATAAAGCGCAGCATCGAACTGCGCGAAGGCGAGTCGAAAGACCCGGCGAGCCTCGCCGAAGCGACGAACGCGCTCGGCGACGTTTATTTCAAACAAAACGATTTAACCAAAGCCGGAGAATTTTACGAACGCGGTTTGAAAATCGCCGAAACCATCGGCGAACGCGAAATACTCGCCGCGAGTCTTGTTTCGACGGCGCGTTTCCATCTGGCAAACAACGAGCGCGAAAAGGCTTTCATAGAGGCGAACCGCGCCGTCGAAATCGCCGCTCAATTAAACTTGCGCGAAACGCTCTGGGAAGCGCAGACAATCGCCGGAGAAATCGCCGTTGCCGCAAATGATAATATTCGTGCGCGCCGAAATTTTGAAGGGGCAATCAGAACAATCGAGGATGCGCGCCTGTTCGTCGCGGGCGGCGAGCGCGAAAGGCAGCAGTTTTTTGAAGGCAAATTAAAGCCATATCACGCAATCGTTGAATTGTTAATCGGCGAAAAAAAATTTGAAGAAGCATTTTTATACGCCGAACGCGCCAAAGCCAGAGTTCTGCTCGACGTTTTGCAAACCGGACGCGCCCAACCGAACAAAGCGATGACCGCCGCCGAACAAGCGCAGGAAACAAAGTTGAGAAACCAAATCTCCGCCGCCAACGCACAGCTGCAAACAGAAGCGGCAAGGGAAAAACCGGATGCGGCGCGGCTCGCCGAACTGCAAAAGCAATTATCGAAAACTCGCGCCGCGCTCGATTCTTTCACGACGTTGCTTTACGTCGCGCATCCCGAATTGAAATTGCAGCGCGGCGAAGCAAACGTCGCCGATTTAGCCGGATTGAACAAACTTCTTCCCGACGCTAACACGGCTTTGCTCGAATATGTCGTAACGGAAAAAAGCGCGTTTGTTTTTGTTTTAACGAAAGATAAAGCGAAACCGAATTTGCAGATTTTTTCAATCGAAACCGGGCGCGAAGAATTGACGAAAACCGTCGCCGCTTTCCGCGAAAAATTAGCCAGACGCGACATTCGCTTCGGCGACGACGCGAAGAAAATCTACAATCTTCTGCTCGCGCCCGTTTTAAAACAAATCGCGGGCAAAAACCGCCTGATAATTTCGCCCGACGCGGCGTTGTGGGAATTGCCGTTTCAAGCTCTGGTTGATAAGCAAAACAAATACGTCGTCGAAACGGCAGCCGTTTCTTACGCGCCGAGCTTGAGCGTTTTAACCGAAATCGTCAATCGCCGCAGCGCGCAGACGACCGAATCCACGCTGCTGGCATTCGGTAATTCCGCCTTCAAAACGGCGAATTCGATTGGCGAAAAAACGGCGCGTCAGGTTTTATTGAACAACGCTTTTGCGGATTTGCCCGAAGCCGAAAAACAAGTCGAAGCTTTGTCCGCGCTTTACGGAGCGAAAAAAAGCAAGATTTTTACCGGCGCGAAAGCGACCGAAACCGAGTTCAAAAAATCAGCCGCCGGTTTCAGCATTTTGCATCTCGCCACGCACGGCGTTCTAGACGACGCAAATCCGCTTTATTCCTACGTTTTGCTGGCAAGCGACGCTGGCAGGGAAGACGGCAGACTCGAAGCGCGGGAAATAATGCAGATGAATCTGAACGCCGATCTCGTCGTTTTGTCGGCGTGCGAAACGGCGCGCGGGCGCATCGGACAGGGCGAGGGCTTAATCGGATTGTCGTGGTCGTTTTTTGTCGCGGGCAGTCCGACGACGATTGCGAGCCTTTGGAAAGTCGAATCCGCCAGCACGACCGAAACGATGCTCGGCTTTTACCGCCGAATTCAAAAAGATTCAAAACCGATTTCCAAAGCCGAAGCCCTCCGCCAAGCTTCGCTTGCGCTTCTCAGGAACGAAAAATACGCGCATCCGTTCTACTGGGCGGGATTCGTACTGCTCGGTGATGATAAATAAACTTAATATGATTCTGAAATAAGATAGTGGTAAATTAGTCATAATTATTCAAAAAATATAGCGAAATATATTAAGATGGGGAGGGTTTTATTTGCTCAGGATTGATGACAATATAGTTTCATTTACAATGATGAAAGACAAATTTAGGTCGATGTTTTGCCAAGCACAAAGCGGAGATACTTGGTGTGAATTAAACTTCAACATCGAGTTTTTAAGCATTCACGATTAAATTTTGAACTATATTTAATCTGCAAAGTAGTCGTTCACAAGTAAACTGAACTATGTTTGAAGCCTGAAAATCTTATTTTCAGGCTCTCTCCAAATGCCGAAAGCGCAAGGCTTACCGCATATTGCAAATGCCCTTTCGACTCGTAATCCGCCGCCGACAACCATTCGTATTTCAATTTGCGCCAGACCGTTTCCGCAATGTTTAAGTGGTGCGCGTCCAATGCTTAGGCGACCGTCATTCAATGCCACTACCCGATCCGACCATTGACCGCTCTAAATGAGCGAAGTCTCCAATAGCTGGCTGGAACAGTGAAGCTCGTTCAAACTTTGAAACAGGTCACTGCAAATAGGCAGCATCGGCGACGATGTGATAACAAACCAAGCCTTTCTCAGTCGCTTTGCATTCACAAATCCCGAACTTTTCGCCGTTCTGAACATCAAACCGAACGTGATAAACATTCGAGTTATTTGCCGAATAAACGACATACAGCCGATCTTAATAAACTTCACTTTCGGTTTTAATTGTTTGCATCTTTCGATTGCCGCCAGCGTGTTTTCCGCTGTTAATTTAATCATTCTTGTTACTCCGTAAAATTTAAGATTTGTTGTTTCCATCTATCTATAATCACACTCTAGCGTATGAATTAATTCAAGTCTAAAACCTCTTTTTCATACTATTGCGTAAGGTTTTTTTGTGTGCTATAAATGTTCTGTGATGAAAGGTTACTTAACAACAAAACAAACAGGCGAACAGTTGGGCATTACACCCGACAGGGTGCGGCAGTTGATTATTGAAGGAACTATCAAAGCCGAGAAATTCGGACGTGATAATTTCATCGCACAAGCGGAAGTCGAGCGCGTCAAACAGCTCGATCGGAAAGTCGGCAGACCGCCGAAAAAGGAATAAATTCAAGGAGAATTACAATTATGAAAAACAAAACAGATATTACGATCATTCTCGACCGCTCAGGTTCGATGGAATCCGTCAAATCCGACACAATCGGCGGATTCAACTCATTTTTAGGCGAACAACAAAAAGTTGAAGGCGAAGCCGCACTTTCGCTTGTTCAATTCGATGACCAGTATGAAACCGTCTATGAAAACAAAGACATCAATTCCGCCGACCGTCTGACCGAAGCAACCTTTCAGCCGCGAGGTTCGACTGCGCTGTTCGATGCCGTCGGACGCACGATCAACGCGGTCGGTCAGAGGCTTTCCGCCACGCCCGAAGAAGAACGCTCGGACAAGGTTTTGTTGGTCATTATGACAGATGGTTTTGAAAATGCCTCGCACGAATTCAATGCTGCCAAAGTCGGCGAAATGATTACCCATCAGCGCAATGTTTACAGTTGGGAATTTATGTTCATCGGCGCAAATCAGGACGCGGTTATAAGTGCGAAAGAGATTGGCATTCCCGCCGCCGCCGCCCTGAGCTATGCCGCGAACGAAGAAGGAACTCAAATCGCCTACAGTATGATGGCAAGCAAAGTTAAAAATTACCGCCAGTCAAATAATGCCGAAGCCTTGAATTTTAATGAAGAAGACCGCGAACGGCAGAAAAAAGCAGGCGCGAAATAATAAACAAAAAAAACAGCATCCTCACCGCGCTGTTTATTTTATTTATAAGGAGCACGCAATTGTGTAAAAATCGTTCAAAAGAAGCAGCGGAAAAGTTAGGTATTCGTATTCACCGGGTGCAAGCGTTCATCACTTCGGGCAGACTTCCGGCGCAAAAGATCGGTAATAGTTTTGTAGTTAATGAAAAGGATTTGGAACTTGTTAGAGAGCGTAAAGCAGGATGACCTGAAAAAAAATAACATTGAGTTAAAAGAATTTTATCTTGAAGAATTTCTATGATAAATGGTTATTAATTCCAACGACGAGGGTGTAAAAAATCTGTTCTATAGAAGAGAATGTCAAGAAAAAAGGCTTTGCCTATGCCGACGATCTGAAGTTTTCTGACAGTCAGTCCCGTTTTAGTTACTTGATAAACAACTCTTGAAAATCTTTAGTTTCGGATTTTTTAAGCCTTGAAGCTCACGTTGATTGTCTGCAAACAATTTGAATGATGGTTCTATTCGTGACTTTTTTCAGCCGACAACAATTTCCGGTTCTTTTTCGCGTTTAATGCCTAATGTGTAAAATGGAACTTTCATTAGTGAAGTTCACAAGATTTTTCTGAGACTTTTTGAGCACTTCCCAAAGAGCATCATTTATCCAGTTTGCTCGTCCGAAACTGTTTCAATTTCAAGAAGCTGCTTAAGTTGAAGCCGCCGATCGCTGAGCATCGAAATCGGTCTGATTTAATAGAATGCTCTATTTTAAGGGACGTTCTTCTATATTGTGTGTAAATGGCAAGAATCAACATTTATTTTTAATGGAAGAAAATGATGATGCCAATTAGAAAGAATTATTTGACCAATTATTGCAGGAATATGAAAAGCCGGAGGATTTACTCGGCGATCAGGGGATTTTACAGCTGCTTTGGTCAAGGGTGAAATCGGATTGCACATTGAGAAAAAGACCGTGCCGACATTCAAGGAAGCAATTGCGGATTTTTTGAAATGGGTTGAGTTTGAACGAAAACCGAATACATACCTTCAGCATCAATCGTCATCAAAAGTACTCCTGCGTGATTTCGGTAAACTAAAAGTTGACGAAATCACGCCGGAAACTGTTGAAAAGTTTGTGATGAAGCGGAGCAAGGAATTCAGGCATTCGCGTGGACGGAAACCCAAAGCAAAAAGGTTCAACCAAGTATCTACAGCGCACAGTGGCAAATCCGAAGAAACAAGAGCCGCGAAAAATTTCCCCGTTCACTTTGAATCGTGAATTAGGATGTTTGAAAAAGATGTTGAGCCGTTTGGTTGATAACACTCATTACAAAGCCTTAGACCGTTCGGGCGTTCTAAAATTCCGTATCTATGATCTGCGGCATACATAGGCGAAAGGCAGGTTGAATGCGGAACCGACATTGCCACCTTGCAGGAACTCCTTGGGCATTGCAAGATTGAAATGACGAAAAGATATGTGC
>JBDTZT010000212.1:0-6462 GCA_040005005.1 Actinomycetota bacterium | reverse complement strand
AATAATGCGATTAGACAACTTTTACATTGAATTGTAAAAACTCAAAAATTTCGATATGCCGCCGCGCTTCCATGACATCTTCGCCCCAGGTGTAAAGTCCGTGACGGCGCAGATAAACGCCGTGACATTTCGGGTTTTCGCGCAAAACATTGTCAATGACGTGCGAAAGCGCGATGTAATCCTGCGAATTTTCGACGATCGGGACAAGTTCCCTATGTTCGTGAGTTTTCACGCCCGCGAGTCCTTTGAGCATTTCGTAGCCTTCGATCTCGATTCCACCGTTTTCAAAAAAAACGTCCGACAGAATCGTGCCCCAAACCGAATGCGTGTGCAGAACCGAACCCACCTTTTTCCGCATTCGATAAATCGTCAGATGCAGCAGTGTTTCCGCCGAAGGTCGGCCGAAACCTTGTAAAACCTCGCTGTTGTCGTCAATTTCGAGAAAATGCGTTTCATCTAATGCGCCTTTATCGTTGCCGCTTGACGTGATGCACAGACGAAGCGGTTTCTCGGAAATCTTCGCGCTGAAATTTCCGCTCGTTCCCATTACCCAACCGCGCCGATAAAATTCGTATCCGGCGAGCGAAAGATTTTCTGACTGTTCTTTGAAATTCATCGTTTAAAGTCTAACCAACAAAGAAGCGTGAAAGCAACTTCAAAACGCCGGTGATTTTTTCAATCACCGGCGTTTTCCTCGTAATTCTTTGATTTTCAAATTAATTCTTTTTAATCAAATCCTTAATCACAAAAATCTCGCGGTCAAAATTATTTCCAATGTCTTCAATTTGTTTTTTAACTAAAATATCGGGAATCACGCTTTCGTCTTTTTGCGGAGTTAAAGCTGCTTGAAAATAAACGGGAATATCAATTTCAACCCGCAAATTCGGCAAATAGAGAAAGAAATAATTTCCGCCGTTGATGCCTTGTTTGTTGCCGCCGGTGGTTTGCCCGGCAATGCGGGCGAGCTTGTTTTTCTGCGCGTAATCCAAGAATTGAAACGTCGCCGAAGCATTGCTCGCGTCGCTGATGATAAAGGCTTGGCCGCGAAAATTGTTTTCGTCAGGCATCACATTTGGAAAACTTTCAAGTTTTTCATTCGGCAAAACCTCGAAATAACCGTTTTCGGCCGGTTTGTAAAAGTTTGCCGGAAGGCCGGTTTTCAAACCCTCTTTCAATTCGTCGCTATACGTCTCAATATTTTTCAATAAACCGGGCTGCGCCGCGATATTTCGCACAAGGCGGCGACTTTCGGCGTAAGGCGCAAGTTTTTTCCGCGCCAAATAACGCGCCAGTTCAAAACCCGGCTCCGTATCGCCGCCGCCGTTTCCGCGCAGGTCAATAATCAGATTTTGAATATTTTTAGTGCGGAGTTCGGCAAAGGCATTTGCCAGAAATTCTTTGAATTTGATTGTTTTAAGCCGCCATGTAATTGAATTATCAATCTTTAAATACCCGATAGAATTATCCTGAATCTCAAACTTCCAGCCGTCATCATAAGTTGGCGTTTTGCCGTAACGTTTGGCGATTTCTGCCGTTCGTTCGGCTTTGGTCATTGCGAAAACGCTGAAAGCAGCCGGTTTTTTCGTCGCAAATCCGTTGGCTTCAAGGTCGTAAATCTCGTCCTTGATGGGAAAGAAAAGCGGGAAATACCAATCGAAAAGCGCGTCGCTTTCGGCTTCGCGGCGCGTTAATTCGATTGAACTGAGACGATGCTCAAGCGTTGAATTGCCGTCGGCTTTCGTCACGGTCAGCAATTTTTCGATGATTTCCTTGACTGCCACGCCGTTAATGCGCGTGATTTCACTGCCCGGCGAAATGTTTTTTGACGAGGCGTTAGCGGTAATAATCATTTTCCCGTCAATAATTTTGAAATAAAACGGCAGATAAGTTTTGCGGTTAAAAAGTCGTTCTTTTAACTTTTCATCTTGATTGTAAGGATTTGCGTAAGTATGTCCGCATTTGAGTTTGTTCGTAAATTGCGAAATCAGGATGAAAAATTCGCCTTCGGTCATTGATTTGTTAAGTTTCGCTTCCGCAGCGGCGAAATCTTTTTCCAGACTCTCAGCCGTGTTGTAGCGATAAATTCCCGGATGAATCACGGTTAAAGCCTTTTTGAAAATGGCGAAATCTTCCTGTAATTGCTGCGCGGAAAGTATATTTTCAGGCAAATTATTTTCGACAACCCGTTTCAGCGTGTAAACATTACGAAACGTCCAGGGCGTGCGGGTTTCCTTTAAAATCGTTAACGTATCGCCGGAAAAAGTGATCGTTTTGCGCACCGGTTCAATCGTATTGCCGTCTTGCGCTTTACCGATCAAGATGATTTTGCCGGCTTCGATTGATTCAATCACAAATTCGGTGTCGTCGTCAAAAAACTTTTTCGCCGCCAAATCAATCCGTTCCCGGCCGCTCTCTTTGATGATCTTGCCGAAATCGTCGTAAATGGTTGCAACTTCTGCCGAATTTCCGTCCGCCGAAGGTTGGTAGGTAATCGTCGTATTTAGTTTCACCCGTTCGTTTGAAGAGTAATCCTGATATTCAAGCGTTCCTTGCCATTTTCCTTTGATGGTTTGAAAGAAAGCTTTGTCCGCCTGCGCGAAAGCATTGGTTGATAAAAATATTAAACCTAAAATAGCCGTAAAAAATAATTTGTTCATTTGTTTTCTCGCTGAAATATTTTTTGTAAAACTGTTTCGAGATTACTTTTCCGCACCATAAAAATCGCCTCAAATTACGATTTGAAGCGATTTTGTGATGATTTGAAACGTGCTTTATAAATTTTGAGTCTAATTTTGTAGCGTTTGAAATTCTTTCGGGGAAATGCCTGTAAATTTTTTGAAGGCGCGATTAAACGTTGCTTTGGAATTAAACCCGCAATCAAACGCGATGCCGAGTAAGGTCAGGTTTTCCGATTCGCCTTTTTGGAGTTTTTGTTTGACTTCCGCGATCCGAAATTCGTTGACGAAATCGTTGAAGTTTTTCTCGAAACCGTTGTTTATGGCATATGATAAAACGGTCGAATTGACGCCTAATTTTTTCGATAAATCAGTCAAAGTTAAATTCGGTTCAAGATAAAGTTTGTCGTTTTGCATCAGACTTTGCAGTTTCAATTTGAGTTTTGCGAGTTCTTTTTCCGGTAAAAGTGTTCTACGTTCTTCGATTTCTTCGCTTTTTGCTTCGGAAAATTCGAGTTCAATCGTTTCCGAACGCAAATATCCGGCAATTGCCAGATAATAGGTGACGAGCGCAAGAACGAGTTCAAAATAAAAATATTGAATATATGAAAGATGAAAGAGAAAATTGTTCGTAAAGTCAAAAAACGCGCCTAAAATGAAAACAAATGTGAAAATATAAAGAAAATTCCTGAGCCAATCAAACTTTATTTTTTCGGTATCAGAAAAATTCCCATCAATCCAAGCACGATATTTTCGATAATGCACGATGGCGAAATAAAGAAATGCGATATTCCATAGAAATTCCGTCACCGCCACCAAAGGATTAACTATCGGAACGTAATAATTTTTATCAAACCAATCTTTAAATTCCAGATTTTGCGAAAAAAGCGTCAGCCGGAAAATCAAATAAATCGCCGTCGGAATAAAAAAAAGTAAATCTTTACGCGAAAATTTACGCTTTGAATCGGTTAAATTAACCACATAAAACCAGACCCAAACGCCGCCGCTGTAAGCAATTGCAAACGGAAAATAGGTCAGCCATTGATTGCGGTCATAAACATTCGCGAAACCGATCAGCGGCGTAATCAGACTTGAAGAAAGTAAAAGTAAAAGAACCGCCAAAGAGAAATCCGCCGTTTTTCGATATTTAAAATAACGCCAAAGCAAAAGCGCGGCAAAGATTGCGCCCTGCAGAATACAGATAAAAACAACGACGCTGCGCGGATTGAAAAAATCCAGTTCCAAACCTTCGATAAAGAGAAAATTAACCACCGATAAAACTCATTGACCGCGAGGCGGACGCAAATTGCGCGTCGTTGATGTGATGACGCGGCTCTTTTTTCATCACGACATCTTTGATAAATCCAATAATCTCCGACCGCGTTGCGCCGCTTCGCAAAACATCGCGCAAATTATGTTCTCCGGTCGAAAAAAGACAAGTTCTGATTTGCCCGTCCGCCGTTAAGCGAATTCGCGAACACGCGCCGCAAAACATTTCCGTGACCGGCGCGATAATCCCGATTTCGCCTTTTGCGCCGTCGGCAAAAGCAAATTTCCAGGCCGTTTCCGCGCCGCGCGAAGATTCTTTCAAAACGAGCGGAAATACTTGCGTAATTTTATCGCGGATTTCTTTGCCGGAAACGACCTGTTCGCGCTTCCATTCGTGACCTGAATCGAGCGGCATAAATTCGATAAACCGCATCGAAATTTCCTGTTCACGCGCAAACGCGGCCAAATCAACAATTTCATCATCGTTTCTTCCGCGCACGATAACGGCATTTATTTTTATCGGCGAAAAAGCGGCGCGTTTCGCCGCTTCGATGGCTTCGAGAACTTCGGCTAATTTATCAACGCCCGTAATATCTAAAAAATTATCGCGTTTTAGACTGTCGAGCGAAATCGTGACGCGGTCGAGTCCGGCGCTTTTCAGATTTTCAGCGCGTTTTTCAAGCGAAAAACCATTCGTTGTCAGGGCAAGGTCTTTCAAAAATCGGTCTTTGTTTTTTGGTTTTTCGGCTTCGTTAATTTCAGATTGATTGTTTTGTAATTTGTAATTTGTAATTTCAGATTCGTTTTGACATGGAAACTGGGACTCGGAACTCGGAGCTTTCAAAAGCGCGAGTTTTTTAACTAAACTTTCAATGTCTTTCCTGAGCAGCGGTTCGCCGCCGGTCAAGCGGATTTTTTCAATTCCGAGGGAGACAAAAATCTCGCAGATTTCGGCGATTTCTTCAAAAGTGAGAATCGTTTCCTTTCGCGCGAGCGGCGGTTCACCGTTCGGCAGACAATAAAAACAGCGAAAATTGCAGCGGTCGGTCAGACTGACGCGCAAATCACGAATAATTCTGCCGTGTGAATCTTTTAACATACTTTAGATTTTAGATTTTAGATTTTAAATTGAAAAGCCCGGAAAACGGAAAATGGAAAACGGAAAATGCAAAATAAGATTTTTGCCTTCCATTTTCCACTTTCCGTTTTCCATTTTCCATTTTCCGCTATCTATAGGCTTCGGCGATTTGTCTGAGTTGCTGAAGTGCTTTTTCTTTTTCGACAAACGGCAGCCGCGCGACAATCGTGCGAAGTTCGGCGATCAGATTGTTAAATTCGGCGCGGTCGGTTACGTCCGTCGGACCATTGTAAATCTTTTTTTGCGGCGTGTCGGCAACAATCGGCGAAAGATAATCGGTCAAGTTTTTTAAAGCTTCCGGCGCGTTTTTGCCGTTCGGATGCAGATTCAGATATTCGCCGAAACGCATTCGCATATCGAAAAGATAGCAATTGACATAACCTTCGCATTCGCCCGGCAGCGGATTGTTGGCAGCTTCCCACGCAATCGCGTCGGAAACCGCGGACTTTTTATATTTATTGTGCAGATCCCAAAACCGGTTGGAAACAACCAGCCATTCGCCGGCAGGTTCGCTGTAAACAATTTCCTTATCCTGCGATGTGATAAATTCTTTATACGGCGACGCTTCTTTTTTATCAATCGGAATATTTTTTAACGCTGAACGCAAGATCAAAAGACGTTTCAGTTCCAGTTCCGCCGATTTGTCGGAAGTATCGAGTTCGCCGTCAACACTCGTTAAAAATTCGTAGATTTCCCTCGCCGACGCAAAATCCATCTGCGGTTTGAAGTTTCTTTCGACGATTTGACGATAAATTTCCGTTTTGTCCGAGGCGTTTAAATCATTGACGGAATTGGCGGAAACCCAACCTGCGGAAGTTTTTCCGCTCGCTGAATACTCAACTTTATACCACGCCGGATTTTTTTCCGTGACGCGCAGAACCGTGCCGAGTTTGACGTTTGAAAGCGTCGGCGCATCCGATTTTGCCTGGCTTTTGAGCGGCACGGAAACGGTCGTCACGATAACCTGCGAAAGTTCCGCCGAATTTGTGTCAGGTTTAGTCGGAATTTGGTCAACGACTGGCTTGACTGTTGGTTTTTCCGTTGTCGGTTTTGTTGTTTTGGCGGTTGGCGGCTTTATTTTATTTTTATCCGTCGTTTTCGGTTTGGTTATTTTAGCCGCCGTGTTTTTGCTTGAAGTTGTTGTCAGCTTTGTATTTTTCGAGTTTTTCGATGACGTTTTATTATTTGCCGTCAAAATTTGTCGGGCGTTTGAGGTTTTTGATTTTTTGTTTTTGCCAGCTGTTTTTTGATTGGTTTCAGCTTTTGTTTTCGAGGTGGATTTCGACGTTACTTTAGTCGAAGCTTTACTTTTCGACGTGGTTTGCGCCGGGTTTTTGGTTTTCAATTTCGAGGGCGGCGTTTTTTTCGGCGTCGGTTTGG
>JBDTZT010000211.1:0-6464 GCA_040005005.1 Actinomycetota bacterium | reverse complement strand
TTAAAAACCGGCAAATATGCGACAAGTAATTAGAAATTTTGCAAAAGACGGGCGGCAAATAGAACCGATTTGGCGCTACGGTTTTAATTTTTTGCCTTCGCTTCAATACAAATTAAAGCCTTCGGCGAATTCAGGCGATGCTACTCTGAAAATAGTTGAACGCTTAAATCAAGACGGTATCGCCATCACTTCGATTGACGAACTTCTGGCTGATAAAACGCCTTTTGCCGAACTCGAATCAGCCATCGAATCTTTGCTCTCAAGCCGCCATAAGGAATTGCAGGAAATAAAACTCAACGCGGGCGACGCAGCGGCGATTGGCGAAAAAACCTTTAACGTCGAACTTCTCGGAAGCGAAGTCGAATTTGACGCGGACAGCGTTTTTGCACGGTTTGCTTTGCAGGAAACTTTTTTGAATATTGCCAACGCTTATTTCGGAATGCTGGTCAAACTTCGCTACTACAATGTTTGGCAGACATTTATGACCTCGGGCACGGCGCGGGAATCGCAGCTTTGGCATTTTGACCGCGAAGACAATTGCATTTTGAAGCTGTTTTTGTATCTAAAGGATGTTGACGAGGGCGCGGGACCGTTCACCTACGCTCCGAAAACTCATCGCAAAGGAAAACTTTGGGAAAAACAGCCTGAATTTTCGCTCGAAAAAAATGTGATGCGAAGCACCGATGAACAAATGGCGGCAGTCGTTCCAAAAGAAAGCTGGGTGCAAGGTGTCGGAAAAAAGGGCACGATTATCTTTGCCGACACGCGCGGTTTTCACAAAGGCGGCGAAGCGCGAACCGACGACCGATTGATGTTTACGGCGATGTTCACATCTCCGGCCTCGGACTCAAAAAGGCTTTTGCGTTTTCCGGCTAACTTAACTTTTAATTCCTTAACCAAGAAACAATTATGCGCTTTGGAAATAAAATAATTAAAAAGAATCGCTCCAAAATATTACTTTTAAGCTCATCATTATTGGTTGACCGGGTTTTTTTATACACGAATCTGATCGAAACATTAAAACAATCCAGCGACGTAACGATTTGGGCAACTTCCGTCGGAAACAATCAAAATTCTTCGATTTGGAACGAGACAGATGTAAAGGTCGAAAACTTTCCGAAAATTCTCCCGTTCCGGGAGTTTCCCTATAATTTCCTCCGCCGTTTGAACGAATTTATCTGGGATTACCGATTTCCTCTGCCAAGCCGGACGAGTATGCGCCGGCACGTCAGAAACAAACAGCAGAATTTTTTGATTCGCGCCTTAAAATTACCAGCACGATTTTTGGCAATGCTTCGGACGGAAAAATCAGTGGAAAATAAAGTTGAAAAGCTTTTGTTGAGCTATCCGCGCTCGGATGAAGCCGAAGAGCGTCTGCGGCAATTAAAGCCGGACGTTATCGTCACAACCGGACCATTTCAGTTTGAACAACCGGCAATTTTCGCGGCGGCAAAAAAACTCGGTATTCCGACACTTGCCTACATTCCGTCGTGGGACAATATCACAACTAAAAATCGAATGCTGTTCAAATACGACGGTTACATCGTGTGGTCGGAGCAAATCAAAAAAGAACTGCACGAAGTTTATCAACACACCAAAAACCAGCCGGTTTATATTGTCGGCGCGCCGCAATACGATATTTTCAAACAGGATAAATTTTATCAATCGCGCGAAGAATTTTGTGAACAGCAGTGCTTAAATCCCGAACTGCCGATAATCGTCTATGCCATCGGTTCGCCGAATTTTCTTAAAGAGCATCACGGCGCGATTGATTTTGCCGAACGAGTATTTCAGGGCGAATTAGGAAAAGTGCAGATGATTGTCCGTCCGCATCCGATTCACGATAACGCCGAATTGCACGCTTTTTTTGACAAATTCGCGCCGAATGTCCGGCTTCAGCAAACGCCGAACGCGGGAAAAACAGTGGCTGAACGCTCGCAGGACAAAGAACAGATTACCGAATGGGTAAATACTTTTCGCCACGCCGATGTGGTTGTAAATTTATCTTCGACCGTCACGATTGACGCGGCAATTTTTGAACATCCGGTCGTCAATCTCGATTTTGACCCGCAACCCGGACAATCTGATCAGGAGTTAATTAAAGACATCAATCACAAATGGAATCATTTTCAGCCGATTGCCGAATCAGGCGGCGTTTGGCTCGTCAATAATCTTGAAGAAACGGTCAGCGCAGTCAAGAATTATTTGAAAAATCCAAATCTGCATCAAGCAAAACGACGGTGGATGACGCAATACGTCTGCGGCTATCTGGACGGAAAATGCGGTGAGCGCATGGCGCACGCCATCAAAGACTTTTCCGAAAAAAACTACGCGGAAAATAGGGCCGAGGACAAAATTGAATTAAATTATAAAGTTGCGGCACAATTCTAACTTTCTAATTATAAGTGTTCCAGCCGAAGACCTCGATTAATTACATTTTTATTAATTATGTTTGAATTCAAATCAATTTCAAATATCAAAACCAATGTTGAAGCCGCGCCGGTTCGTTCAAAATTCGGTCAGGCGAGCGTTACCGCCGATAACATCGTGGCGATAATTCCGCGCGGCGAAGTTATTCGTAATTTTATTTATACGGGAGCATTGGACGAAGTTGCGGAAAAAGCCAATCTTTCGCTGATTTCCGTTTCTCCGAGCAAATCAATGAACGAAATGCTCCGGGAAACTTACGGCGATGTTCATCTGCTCGAAGAATTTGACGAGCGTTGGATTGTCCGCTTTCAGCGGGAAATTATTGCCACGGCGCATAATCGTTGGCTTTGGTCAAAAGCCGCGCAGGAACGCGCCCGTCTGAGAAACGCGGAAGCCCGCACAATCAAGCAAAAAGCTGTCTGGTCAATCAAAAAGGCTGTCAGTTATCCGCTTGCCAATCGAACGGGTTTGAATGTTTTGTCGGCCATTGAGCGGACTTCAAGCCGCGTTTTCAGAACCACTGATGAATATGTAAAACTGATGAAAAAACTCGCGCCCGCGCTGGTTTTCAATGGTTCGCATATTCATAGCCGCGTTGCCACGCAAGCCGTCCAAGCCGCGCAATGGCTTGGCATTCCGACCGCGACATTTATTTTCAGTTGGGATAATCTAACCTCGCAAGGTCGGATTATGCTGCCTTACGATTACTTTTTGGTCTGGAATGAAACCCTAAAACGCCAGCTTCTGGAAATGTATGAATGGATTCAGGAAGAACAGGTTTTTGTTACCGGAACGCCGCAGTTCGATTTTCATTTTCAGCCGAAATTCTATCAAAACCGGGCAGATTTTTGCTGTGAAATTGGAGCCGATTCATCGCGCCCGATTGTCCTTTACTCGACGGGAATGGCAAATCATATGCCGGGTGAACCGGAAATCGTCGAAGAAATTGCCGATATGCTGAAGGAAATCGGCGGAGAAAATTCGCCGCAACTTCTGGTCAGAGTTTACCCGAAAGATTTAACCGGACGTTTTGACGAATTGAAGGGGCGCCGCAAAGATATTCTGTTTCCGAGCGTTGCGTGGGAAGAAGGTTGGCAGACACCGAAATTTGAAGATTCTTTCGCGCTGGTCAACACCGTCCGGCACGCGGATTTCGGGATAAATGTCGCTTCGACCATCTCGCTTGAGCTTTGTATGTTTGACAAACCGGCGATAAATGTCGGTTATAATCCGTTGAGCGTTGACGAAAAGGAACTTTCCTACGCGACATATTATAATTTTGACCATTATCGCCCGGTCGTCGAAAGCGGTGCGGTCGAAGTGGCTTATAATCGTGAGCAGATGCGCACACTTGTGCGCCAAGCCATCAACGAACCAAGCCGCCGGACAAATGAACGAAAGGCGTTGATTAATAAAATGTTCGGCGATACGCTTGACGGCAATTCCGCCGGTCGCGTCGCCCGGGTTTTACTCGAAATAGCCGCCGGAGAAAAAAGAAAATGACCGCGCCAAGACAAAAAATTTCCGTTGTTACGCCGACGCTTCGCCGTCCGGTGGAAGTTTTGGACTTGCTCGAAAATTTGTCGGCCCAAACGATTCTCCCGCACGAAGTTATTTTGGTTGACGGTGCGCCGCCCGAAGAAACCGAAACCGAAATGGCGGTCAAAAGCGTGTTGCAATCTTTTCCGTTTGAAGTTCGCTACATCCGGCACAGCGGCGGAACGGCTATTCAGAGAAATGTCGGGATTGACACGGCAAGCGGCGATTTTATCGCGCTGGTTGACGATGATGTGCGGCTCGATAAAAATTTTCTGAGCAACATGGTTGAAGTTTTTTGTGCCGATGAGCCGAAAAAGATCGGCGGCATTGTAGGTTATCGCACAAATCGCCATTTTCGAGCCGAAGATTCTGAGCGTTGGCGTTGGTACAAACGCTTAAAATTGCTGACAATATATGAACCCGGACGCTACGATTTTGAAAGCGGTTATCCGATTAACAATAATTTACAACCGCCGTTTGAAGGTGTTCGTCCGGTTGATTTTATGACGACCGCGTGCGCGGTTTGGCGGCGCGAGGTTTTTGATTCAGGGCTGCGGTTTCACCCGTTTTTTTATGATTACGGCGTTCTCGAAGACGCGCATTTTTCGCTGCGGGCAAAACGCGATTGGATTTTGCTTCAAAACGGCGACGCGCATTGCGAAGAGCTTCATTCGCCGCACGGACGCGAAAACAACCGCCAAATCGGTTATAAATGCGTCGTCAATTATTATTTTGTTTTTCAGGACATTATGCGTCCGCTTTCTCTCTCGCAAAAATTTCGTTTTTGGAGATTTCAGGCGTTTGAATTTTTTCGTATCGGCGCGTCTGCCCTGCGTCGCGGAAGTTGGAGCAACGCACAGGAAATTTTCGGCAGAGTCCAAGGCGTTTTTGCCGTTCTGCGCGGGGCGGCAAAGTATCGAGGCTACAAATTCAAGAGTTGATCAAATGTCATTTAACGCAAACGCGATTGAGCGTGAAAAAAATCGAATCGAAACGGAATACCGCCGCCGCGAACGGGAAGTTAAAGCCGATTTATACGCGCCGTGGCAACCGGCGGAAAGTTTGATCGTCGCCGAAAGAAAAAGCACCGCGGCTGTTTTACTTGAGAAAGCCGGAAAATTTCCCGTTGCCGGAAATCCTTGTTTGGAAATCGGCTACGGAAAATTGGGCTGGCTCGCCGATTTGATATCGTGGGGTTTGCGCGAAACGGATTTGCACGGCATTGAACTCGACGAAAAACGCGCCCGTCAAGCGCAAACCGCTTTGCCAAATGCCGATTTGCGAGTCGGCGACGCGACCAAATTGCCATGGGAAAATGATTCCTTCAAAGTCGTTGTTGCTTCGACGGTTTTTTCTTCAATTTTGGATTTGAACGTAAGAAAATTGATTGCCGGAGAAATCAGCCGCGTCGTGATGCCGGGCGGGGTTTTGCTTTGGTATGACCTGGGGATTGACAATCCGCGTAATAAAAACGTCAAAGGAATCAGCGTCAAGGAACTGAAAAAACTCTTTCCAAATTTCGACGGAGAAATTAAATCGGTGACGCTCGCGCCGCCGATTGCGCGTCTGATTGCGCCGCGAAGTTTGACGTTGGCAACATTTTTAAGCGCGTTTCCGATGCTTCGGACGCATCTTTTGGGAGTCTTGGTGAAACGGTAGTTGACGACGTAAAAACTGTTCGCGGAGGCCGGCGGTTCTGACTATGAAATTAGCGGTTATTTCGCACAAAGTATGTTGGCAGACGGCGGATTCGTCAAGCGGTTTTGCGACCGACGGCGGCTTTCCGCTGCAAATCAAAGCGATTTCGGAATTATTTGATGAAACCAAAGTCGTCGTCCCCTGCGAAAAAGCCGAAAATACAAGCGGAATTTCGCCGCTTGTCGGGAAAAACCTGCAAGTTTCACCGCTTTCAGTGCCGCAAGGACAAGGTTTTGTCAGAAAGTTGGATATTCCGTTCTGGCTTGTCAAAAACGGCTGGAAAATCTGGCGCGAGGTGCGGCTTTCGGACGCGGTTCACGCGCCGATTCCCGGCGACATCGGGACCATCGGAATGCTCTTTGCACTGCTCCTCAGAAAACCGCTTTTTGTCCGTCACTGCGGCAATTGGATGGTGCAGCGAACTGCCGCCGAAGCGTTTTGGAAATGGAGTATGGAACGCTTTGCGGGCGGACGCAACGTGATGCTGGCGACGGGCGGCGCGGACGACGCGCCTTCGATCCGCAACGCGAATATCAAATGGATTTTTTCCACGTCATTGAGTCAGGAGGAAATTCGCAATGCGGTTGCGCGTGAATTTCCTGCCGACGGTAAGCTGAAATTGATTACCGCCTGCCGTTTGGAACAAAGAAAAGGCGTTGACCTCGTGATTGAAAGTTTGCCTTTGATTTTGCAGAAATTTCCGGGCGCGACTTTAGATATTGTCGGCGGCGGTTCGCTTTTAAATGAACTAAAAAACAGAGCGAAAACTTTGAATCTTGAAAATAAAATTACTTTTC
>JBDTZT010000210.1:0-6479 GCA_040005005.1 Actinomycetota bacterium | reverse complement strand
GATCGTCGAACCGCTTAAAGCGAAAGCAAAACTTGCGACAATTTACGATTTGGCGAGCCTCACAAAGGTTTTGGTAACGGGCGTGCTCGCGGCAAAGCTGATTGAAACGGGCGCGATAAATTTATCGGATAAAATCGCGAAATATTTCAGCGAATTTGAAACGGAAGAGAAACGGGAAATCACGATTGAAAATTTGCTGACGCATAGTTCGGGTTTTCTAAACTGGAAACCTTTTTATTTAATTACAAATTTGAAATCTGAAATTCCAAATCTTATCGCGTCCGAACCATTGGCGAATCCGATTGGTTCGACGGTTGTTTACAGCGATTTGAATTTTATTCTTTTAGGCTTTTTGCTCGAAAAGATTCACGGTAAAACTTTGGACTGCATTGCGCAGGAAGAAATATTTGCGCCTTTGAAATTGCGAAACACCTTTTTTAATCCGCCGCGAAGCCGCCGCGAAGAATTTGCCGCGTCGGAATTCGGCAATTATTTTGAGAAACAAACCTGCATTGATTCAGATTACAACGTTGCAAATCACGATTGGCGCGATTACCAAATTTGCGGCGAAGTTCACGACGGGAACGCGTGGTTTATGGACGGCGTTTCGGGACACGCCGGGCTTTTTTCGACCGCTGCCGAAACCTTTCGGATCGCGCAGCAATTTTTAGCCGAAGAATCCGTTTTATTAAAGCCCGAAACTTGTCAGCTTTTCCGCACGAATTTGACGCCCGGTTTAAGCGAAGCGCGTTCGGTCGCGTTTCAGTTGGCCGAAACGAAAGACTCGACCGCAAGTTTGGCTTTATCGAAAGACAGTTTCGGGCATCTCGGTTTTACGGGAACTTCGGTTTGGATTGAACCGGAAAGCCAGCGAATATTTATCCTGCTGACCAATCGCACCCACGCCCGCGCGCTTCCGTTTGTCAATATCAATTCCGTGCGGCGAAGATTTCACGAATTGGCGCAAGTTGAGTTGAATTCAAAACTCTGAACAATTTTTACAAAACTTTACACAAAAACTATCACAATCATCGGCTGTCTAAAGATTTTGGACATCTAAAATAACCAAGTGACAATCAAAAGTGAGCGTTTTCGCATAAAGCGACAATTTGTTTGGAGATTAGAGCGATGAAAAAAATTGCGTTGGTTTTAGCTTGTCTTGGTTGGTTTGGAATTTCGATGTTTGCCCAATCGGCACGGCGACCGCGCATTGTCACGCCGGCGCCTTCGCCGACCCCGCCAACGATTAAAAATGATTCGACGACTCCGACTGAAAGACGTCCGCCCGTGCTTCAAAACGGAAAGATAAATCCGCAACCAACCGCGACGCCGCCGACTGATAATAAGGAAGTTGTCGAAGACGACGGCGAAGTTATCAAGGTTGAAACAAATCTGGTGACAATGCCCGTGTCGGTGCTTGACCGCGACGGCCGATTTATTTCGGGTTTGTCCCAGCAGGATTTCCAGATCTTTGAAAACGGCGTTCAGCAAAAGGTCGAATATTTTCAATCGGTCGAACAGCCTTTTACCGTTATTTTGCTGATTGATGTGAGTCCTTCGACGCAGTTTAAGATTGATGAAATTCAAGACGCGGCGATTGCTTTTGTCAATCAATTGCGGCGCGATGACAAAGTTCAGGTCATTTCTTTTGACGAGCGGGTTCACATTTTAAGTCCGATCACAAGTGACCGGAGAGTTTTGCAGAACGCGATCCGGCAGACCGAATTCGGCGACGGAACGAGTCTTTACGAAGCGGTTGATTTCGTCATCGAACGGCAATTAAAACAGATTCAAGGACGCAAAGCCGTCGTGCTTTTCACCGACGGCGTTGACACGACTTCGCGCCGCGCCAATTATCAAAGCACGATTCGCGAATCGGAAGAAGCCGAAGCATTATTTTATCCGATTCGCTTTGACACGCAAAGCGATATGAACGGCGGTTGGGGCGGCGGCGGCGGTTATCCGAATCGCTACCCGCGCCGTCAGCAAGGCGGAATCGGCGGAATTCTCGGAACTATCCTGGGCGGCGGAAATGTCCAGATCGGTCGCGGCGGCGGTCGCGGCGGTGGCGGTAATGGTTCAAGTTCGGCCGAATACGAAACAGGCCGAAAATATTTGGAAGATCTGGCGCGCAATTCGGGCGGACGCTCATTTGAAGCGCGAAATGATCTGAATGCGGCTTTTTCGGGAATCGCCGAAGAACTTCGCCGTCAATATTCTATTGGTTATTATCCTGAAACGGTTGGGAAAATCGGCGATCGCAAACAAATTCGCGTCCGCGTGATGCGTGCGAATCTCGTTGTCAGAGCAAAGACCAGCTACATTGTCGGCGCAAATAATAATAAGTTAGCCGGCAAATGAAATTAGATGAAAAGTGAGAAATGAGATGGGCTTGATTTCTCACTTTTTACTTCTCGTTTCTAACATAAGTTTATTTTTTGCGATTGCATCTTTAATAAAACCTTGCCGCATCTTACAATCTAACTGCGAGGTGCAAAAATGAAAAAAATCGTAATCTGCTTCTGCCTGATGATTATCTGTCTGAGTTTTACGATGAATTTCGCCCAATCGCGCCGCGTTTCAATTGATGCGAACAAAAAATCTAATCAACGCGAAACAAAACCCGTCGAAACTCCGACTCCTCCAAGCATCAATACAACCGCGCAATCTCAACAAAATGCGAACGGAAACGCGGAAACTGACGACACCGATATTATTAAAGTTGATTCGGGAATCGTTTCCCTTCCGGTCAAAGTTTTAGACCGCAACGGCCGATTTATCGGCGGATTGAAAAAGGGAAATTTTAAGGTTCTCGATGATAACGCCGAACAGGAAATCGCTTATTTTTCTAATGAACAGCAACCTTTTACCGTTGCGCTGGTTTTGGATATGAGCTATTCGGCGAAGTTCAAAGCTGAAGAAATTCAAGCGGCGGCATTTGCTTTTATCAATCAATTGCGCCCGAACGATAAAGTGATGGTCGTTTCCTTTGATCAGGAAGTTTATGTTCAATGCGAACCGACCAATGACCGCAAGGTTTTGCAAAAAGCCATCCGCAAGACAAAGATTTCTTACGGGACAAGTCTTTACGATGCGATGGATTTGGTTATCAATGAGAAATTCAAAAAGATTGCGGGGCGCAAAGCGATTGTGCTTTTTTCTGACGGTGTTGATACGAGCAGTTTGAAATCAGACGATCTGACGAATCTGAGCGATGCTTTGGAACTCGATGCGTTGATTTATCCGATTGAATACGACACTTTTAATGAGGTTCAGGCGATGAAAAACAAGCCGATAATAATTTCGCCGACCCAATCGAATCCGTTTCCGACAGCCGTCATGGGTGTCCCGAACAGCAAAGGAACGACCGCCGAAGAATATAAAAAAGCCGACGAATATTTAAACGAAATGGCTAACCGCACGGGCGGAAGGCTTTACAAAGCAAGCACAATCGCCAATCTTTCGACCGCCTTTTCCAACATTGCCAGCGAATTGCGCGAATATTACAGTCTCGGTTTTTACCCGAAGGACGAAACGGAAGGCGGGAAAAAACATAAAATAAAAGTCCGCGTTGACCGCCCGGGCGTGGTCGTCAAATCACGTGACAGTTATTCTGTGAAAAAGGTGAAAAGCAGAGCATTTTAATCAAGTCAAAAGTAAAAAGCCGGTCCGAAAATGGACTGGCTTTTTACTTTTTTACACGCCGAAAAGATTATTTTTGATCTTCTTTCGGATTAACTTTACCGCCGTCTGATTCAGCTCTATTTTCTTCAATCGCGGCTTTGTCGGGCGTCATTTCCCAATCTTCAACCAGCTGATTGTCAACCGTTGATTCGATTGATGCCTGAATCGAAGCCGGAACATTCGAAAAGAAATCGTAACCCGTCAAAGATTCGACCGTATCAACGCTGACGCGATACTGCCGCCAATCGCTGACGACATTGTTGTTGTTCGGAAGATAAACGGCAATTAATCGCGTTGAACTCGTGACCCGCGAAACATCGTTGGTGCCGCTCGGAATGACCATAATCACCTTCCAGGTATTGGCCGGAATCGCGACGTGTCCGCCGGCGAGCGTCCCGATGCTGCCTTGTCCGCCCGAAATAATGTAAAGCTCGTTACCCGCATTAGCCAGCGTCCGGCAATAACTTTCGAGATTCGCCCAGGTTTGCTGATTATTCGTCGGGGCTTGCGGAATCATATTGTCCATCAAAAATGTCGCGGAATTGTTGGCGACCGAATTTGTTCGATCGCCTGACGGGCACATATGTCCGCGATCATAACCCGAACCCGAAAAATCCGTGCCGAGAACCTGATACCAACCCGCCGGAAGCGTCGTATCGGGGCGAAAATCGTCCTGTCGCGGCGTTGAACCGAGCCAACTCGGGTCGAGATGCCACGAAACCCAATTCGGCCGGCCGTTATCGCGGTGATAGGCAAGCGCATATTGCGGTTTTTCCATCAGATAATTGGTCGGGTTGCCGACACTGGTTGTTGCGCCCGACGGATTGCCCATTGTCAGATGAACACTCGACGAAGGTGTTGGCGTGGTCGTCGGAGTGGCCGTCGGAGTGGCGGTTGGGGTTGGAGTCGGCGCGATATAATCCGAAATTGAAATATTATCAATGTTGATGCGATTTGCGCCGCCCGATATTTTGCGAACTTCAAAACGAATCGCGCCCGCGTTGTTGACCGTAAAACTCGCGGTTGAAAGAGTTGTCGAACCCGTCGTGACGGTTGAACCAACCTTTGTCCACGTTGAACCGCTGTTCGTTGATTTATAAAGTTCCCAGGTACTCGCGGCGTCAGTGCCGTATTTAGCGTGCTGAACCGAGACGGTTCCCGCGCTCGCAACGTTGAAATTCATCGTCACCTTACCGACGTTGCGGACCCGCGCCGACCACGAACCTGTTTTGCGGTCGCTCGTCGTGTTGCCCGTCAGAGCATCGTCGAGATTCCAACTGCCCGTCGAGAGCGTGACATTGGCGGCGGCGTAGGCCGATTTTCCGCCGGCTTCAAAGCCTTCCGTTAAAATTGTCGCAGCTTGCGAACCCGAACTTAAAAATCCGGCGGATGTCCACACCACGACCGCCGTGATTGCGGCAAATACCGCAAATAATCGTTTTCTCACAGTTTTCTCCTTGTTGCTGTTTGGTTTGCAAATAAAAATAAAGACTAATTTTTTCGATTGAATTCTGTGTTACAAGAGCGGTAAACCTTTATGAACAAATTTTAGACGGATTGCGGGCGGAAAGTCAACAAAACTTTGTTTTCAACCACTTATCGCTTTTAACAGCAACGGAGTTGCCGTCAGAAAGTAGCCGGATGTGAAGCGTTCGGATTGATTAATAGTAAAGATTTGCGATCTGGAGTTAACCGGCGCGAAACGATTACCGGAGATAAGAAACGCACTGATACCGTATCCGGTTCAACCGCTCGGTCAGATTCACATTTCGCCTTGTAAACAGCTCTAACTCGCCTCAAACACATAAATTGCGTAACCACCGGCCAAGGTGCGAAATAACGTCTTTAGGACAATCCGCGGTATTTTTAGTAACTTTAACTCTGCCGCGCGCTCGATGATGGAGACTTTTTCTGTGCGGCGGTAGCCGTTCACAAGGAATATCTTTTCAGGATTGTCGGCAGTAAACTTAAAAGATGTCCCCAAGTCGGTGATCTTCTCGTGCATGGCTCTGCTGTACTTTTCGAAGAACTTCCGGCTCGTGAGGTCACCAATCAACTTATGTCGCGGGAAGAGACGGCATAATATCTGAAGCAATTTGATGATCTCTTCCTCATTCAGATAAACGAAGACGCCTTCGATGACAACCACGACCGGACTTCGGCTTGAAAAGGAGGAAAGCTTTTCTTCGAGCGAGTCAGTCGAGAAGTCTACGGGGATGCGGTGCAACTCGTTTTCACAATTTGCGGCCGGCAGCCGCTCATTTTTATACGCGATCACTTGCGGCTCATCGAGTTCCACCCAGGTGCCGCCCTTGAGCCGAAAGGCGCGGCTATCGAATCCCGCACCGATCATCACCACGCACAGATCGGGACTGGCAAGGAGTTCTTGACGCAGCAAATCGTCAATGATGCGATGCCGGGCGACGTTTGAGGCGTTGGGGCTTGTTTCGTCCTTAAAAGCTTCGAAGATTCGCAGTCCGTCCTCATTCATGAAAGCTTTGGCATAGATGTCGCCACAGACAGGGTCACTGCGTTCAGCATCCTGCATACGAACGCCGCAACAATAAAATGCCGTCTTTGAGATTGGCTTCATTTGGTTTCCGGCTATTAAGAAAATCTTGCGTGAATCCGGCTTTTAATGATATAAACCACTATTTGGTCATAAAAAGAGTCGTTTTTGACATTGATGTCGAACTCTTTTAGGGGTTCCTAAAACATTTGTCGGATTTTCTTCAAACACTGAAAAACTAAACAACCGTTCCGTCGAGAATGATCGCCGTTTTCGGGACGATGAT
>JBDTZT010000209.1:0-6498 GCA_040005005.1 Actinomycetota bacterium | reverse complement strand
AGTGCGGTTGCCGTAACCAGCGGCGACCTGCTGCTGAGTGATGCACGGGCGGCACTCGAAAGCTACAACGCTTCGCTGGCGATTTCCGATGGTTTGCTCAATGTCTTTAACGAAAAGGAACGTGCTTTACGCTCCTTTAACAAAAAAGTTCTGCCGGCCGGAGGCTTGAAATTCGGTACGGACAGCAACGAATACGGAAAGCTCGGCGGCACCCGTGATTCGAATCGCAAAAAGCCGACGAGAAAACCGAAATCACCGTGAAACAAACAATAAAATCCAACAATTGAATCATAAAACTGGCGGGCATTGACCCGCCATTTGTGTTTTTTCAGTGGGATCGATTTGTCTCCGAATGTTAAAATACATATTGTTAGCCGGACGCTCGCCGACAAATGCTGCGCTGCCCGCTTTTTTCGAGAAGAGAAACGAATTTTTTGCGGAAGTTATGAAACAAAAGTCTTTAATCAATAATCATCTCGGTCAAACCAAAGAAACGATGCAAATCGGCGGAGTTATTTTCACGCAAGCCATTTATTCCCCGAATATCAAATTCCCGAAACACTCGCATCGAAACGCCTGTTTTACCTTGATCCATCAAGGCGGTTATCTTGAATCGTTCGGAAATAAAATCATCAATGCAAAACCAAATTCAGTGATTTTTCGCCCGCCCGAAGAGTCGCATTTTGATAACTTCGGCTCTTCCGGGGTTTGCTGCTCTTTGATGGAAATTGACAAAGAATGGTTTGAGCAGCTGAGTGGTCAAACTGCGATAATCCAAGAGCCGTTTGGTTTTGACAACGGTCAGATTGTTTGGCAAACGAGCAGATTGTGCAGAGAATTTCAAAAGATTGACGATGTTTCGCGGCTTGTTATCGAAGGGCTGATGATGGAGATGCTCGCTAACACAAAGCGGAGTATTCGCAAGAATTCTCGGCACACGCCGCCGCATTGGCTCAGGCTGGTAAAAGAACTTCTTCACGACCAATTTGCCGAAAATTTATCACTCGGTGAAATTGCTCAAGTTGGCAAGGTACATCCTTCATATCTGGCAAATGCCTTCAGAAGGTTTTTTGGGGCTAGTATCGGTGAATATGTGCGGCAGTTACGGATTGAATTTGCCTGCCGTGAATTGGCTACCACCAATACTTCTCTGGTTGAAATCGCTCTCAACGCGGGTTTTTCCCATCAAGCTCATTTTACGAATGCATTTAAACGCTCGACTGGAATGTCGCCGACCCAATACCGCACGTTTTCTCGTCAATCTTAATATTATGCAAAGACCCTTCGTATTTGTAAGACATCCCGCAATTCTATTTGATATTTATTGAATATATGAAAACGGGAATGAAAAATATGAGTTATTTTTGTAAAACGGCGGTGGTTCTTTGTCTTATTCTTTTCGGCGGCATAAATTTGTTTGCCCAGCTTGCGCTCAAAAATACGAACTGGAGCAGCAATTATCAAATAAGCGCGGAAGGAAAGGTAAATCTGCAATTTGGTGACGACAAGCTGATGGTAATAAATACGAATAAAACGGAGACCATCAGCGTCATGAGCTTTGAACAAAGACAAAATACGCTCATTATCTCAAGCACCAGCGGGAAAAATAGTTGTGAAACCGAAACCGGCCTTTATCAAATTACCTATCAAAACAGCGGACAGATACTTTCTTTGGCGGCTATTCAGGATTTATGCGGGTATCGAAAAAATTTATTCGTTAATTCGCAAACCTTTAGTTTTGTGCCGGACGAAAATAGTGCGCCGAGAGACTGGCTGCAATCGGATGCGGAAAAGGGTTTAATCGCCGGCATCAATTTATCCAAAGCCTACGAACTTTTAAAAGGACGACCGTCAAAAACAGTGATTGTTGCCGTCATTGATAATGGTGTGGAGATTGACCACGAAGACCTGAAAAATTCAATCTGGACTAATACCAAAGAAATACCCGGAAATGGAATAGATGATGACCACAACGGCTATGTTGATGATATTCACGGCTGGAATTTCAGAGGGACGAAAGACGGTACGATCATTGAAAACGAACAATCAGGCGCAACTCAGATTTATGCGGCTTGGAAAAATAAATACGACAATGCTATTTTCCGGCGTTTGAGCGTAAATGAAAGAAAAGAATTCGATATTTATACAAAGGCAAAAAAAGCATATTTGGAAAAATTAAGTGAAAGTAAAGATTCAAATGACCTGAAATTTGCCTATAACGTCAAGTATGATTCAAGCGAACTTATCAAAGGCGATTCCAAAAATATCAATGCGCGCTATTATGGAAGTCCTTTGATAAAACTTTCTCCGAATTTGAGTCACGGAACACACGTCGCCGGAATCATTGCCGCTGAGAGAAACAATCAAATCGGGATTGACGGCATCGCGGATAATGTTTTAATTATGCCGATTGTTGCTTCGACAGCGGTTGGCGATGAACGGGATAAGGATGTCGCTAACGCCATCCGTTATGCAGTCAATAACGGTGCGAAAGTAATCAACATTAGTTTCTCAAAAACTTTTTCACCATATAAAAAGCAAGTTGATGAAGCGATTCGTTATGCCGAAAAAAATAAAATTTTAATTGTTCACTGTGCCGGTAATGACGGCGTTGATGTTGATTCTGCCGAAAATTATCATTACCCCGTCGCAATTTATGAAAACGGTCGGAAAGCGGCAAATTTTATCACGGTCGGTTGGAGCAGACCGTTATTTAATTATCGTCTGGCACATCCTTCGTCGGGCTATGGTAAAAAAAATGTGGATCTGTTTGCGCCCGGAAGTGATATTTTTTCGACAGTTCCGAATAACGGATATGATTTTAAGTCGGGTTCAAGTATGTCAGTTCCTTGTGTTTCGGGCGTTGTAGCCTTATTACTTTCTTATTTTCCCACACTTTCAACCGCCCAAGTCAGGGAAATTATCCTCAGAACAAGTTTCAAGCCGAATATTATGGTTAACCGACCGGGTTCCAAAGTAGAAGTTCCGTTTAGTAGTCTATCGGCCACCGGCGGCATCGTAAATGCTAATAATGCAGTTAAAATGGCTATTTCAATTTCGGAAAAAAAGTGAATTATTAATGATTTAACGGTTTTCCGTCTCATTACAATTTTGAATGTCAGATGTTTTGAACCTTTTTAAACTTACGTGTAATCATTTCGTTTTCGTATTTTCGCGCAGAAAGTCGAGCATCACGGGTTTGGTGATTTGCGCTCCCCAACCGTTGAAATTGTAATCAAATCCGTGTTGGGCGTAAGGGATGAAAATCGTTTTGTGCACGATATTGTTTTCGTTTAATTTCGCGTCGAGAAACAGCATATTTTCTTCGCGGACGAGCTGATCTTTGCCGCCGTGAACGAGCAGTGTCGGCGGCGTGGTTGACGAAACGTGGGTGAGCGGCGAAGTGAGTTTGAAGCGGGCCAGGATTTCGGCGGATTCGTGCGGATTACCGCCGATAAAATCGGCGATCGTTTGCGGTCCGTTGATAACGAATCGGTTGGCCGGATGATCGTAAGCCCAGAGCATATCAATCGGCGCATAGAACGAAACGATGGCGCGAACCTGTTCGTTTTCGTCATTTGCCGAACAGCTCGGCGGCAGCCGCGCATCACCGGCGGAATACGCGGCCAGCAAAGCCAGATGCGCTCCGGCGGAACGCCCGAAAAGCGCGATGCGGCCGGGCGCAATCCCGAATTCCGCCGCGTGTGATTTGATATAACGAACGGCGCATTTTACGTCGCCGGTCGCGGTGTTGTAATTCGGTTGCGGCGTAAGGCGGTAATCAATATCGAAAACCGTGAAACCTTCGGCGGCCAGCCAGCGGTTCCACTGCGGAAAATCGTTTCTCTGTCCGGCGTTCCACGAACCGCCGTGAATGACGATGACCGCCGCGCCGCTATTTTCGTTTTGCGCTTGCGGCGCGTAAACGTCAAACTGCAAATCTTTCCCGTTCACATTGGCAAAAGTGCGCGTCGTAAAATCATTGTCCGAATAATTATCACCTTTCAAACCGCTGAAATATTCGCTGATCGAGAGCGGGACATTTTGCTCACGGGCAAGCCTTAAAACACTCAAGAACGGGTAAAGCGAAATAACGAGCGCCGTTAGTGAAATGATCAGCGAAGCAATCCAAAGTTTTCCGCCGCCGCCGTAAATCGGTGTGCAAATACTGAAAATAATTGCCGAGAGAGCTAACGCGCCGAGCCACAAACTCCACTCGCTCGCCGCCACCGAATAAATCCAGATGTAATAAGCCGGCGCGGGAACAATGATCCAGATGACTGCTATAAATGCTGTCAGACTCAAAGTTAATGAAATGATTTTTAACATTTAATATTGAATACCGAATTCTGAAATTACTCTAACAAAACTGTTCGTAATTATCGAAATAGCTTTTGAGTTGAATTAAGCAAACATAAAAAAATAAGCAATTCAAAATTGAATGGGAATATTCGGTAATTCTGCCTGATTACCTTGATAGAAAAAGTGTTTCGGCTTACCTTATAAACAGTTCTCTAACACTAAAAAAACTTTGTCGAATAAAATTATGCCGCGACTTATTCTTTTCATTATGATTGCCGTCTTTTGGTGTGCGCCGAATACCGTTTTTTCACAATCGAAGGATGAAGAATCTTTTGATAAAAGGACGGAGAAACTGCAAAAGATTGACGGCTTTATGCCGCTTTACTGGGATGCCAAGAGCGGGAAGATGCTTTTGGAGATTTCACGTTTTAATCGTGAGTTTCTTTATCAGGTTTCGCTGCCGGCCGGGCTTGGTTCAAATCCGGTCGGATTGGATCGAGGACAGCTCGGGCGGACGTTTGTCGTTTATTTTGAGCGCGTCGGGCAGAAGATTTTACTTGTTCAGCCGAATTACCGCTACCGCGCGTTGACCGATGATGAAGCGGAACGCAAAGCGGTCGCGGATTCGTTTGCGAGTTCGGTGATTTTCGGGTTTAAAACGGAAGCGGAAAAAGGCGATAAAGTATTGGTTGACGCGACGGCGTTTTTGATGCGCGATGCGCACGGCGTAGCTGAGCGTTTGCGGCAGGCAAAGCAGGGAAATTATAAGGTTGATGAATCGCGAAGCGCGTTTTATCTCGAACGGACGAAAGGATTTCCGCAAAATACGGAAATCGAAACGACTCTGACCTTTGCGGGCGAAGATGCGGGAAGGCTGGTTACATCGGTGACGCCGACCGCGAATTCCGTGACGATCCGTGAACATCATTCGTTTGTCGAATTGCCCGACAACAATTACAAACCGCGCAAATTCGATCCGCGGGTGAATTCGTTCGGCATCACGTTTTATGATTACGCTTCGCCGTTTACCGAAGTGCTTGAAAAACGCTGGATTTCGCGCCATCGCCTTGAAAAGAAAGAACCGAATGCGGCGGTTTCGGAAGTCGTCAAACCGATCGTTTATTACGTTGATAACGGTGCGCCCGAACCGATTCGTTCGGCGCTTGTCGAAGGCGCGTCGTGGTGGAATCAGGCGTTTGAAGCCGCCGGATTTAAGAATGCTTTTATCGTCAAAGTCCTGCCGAAAGACGCCGACCCGATGGACATTCGCTACAATATGATCAATTGGGTGCATCGTTCGACCCGCGGCTGGTCTTACGGCGCATCGGTCGTTGATCCGCGTACCGGCGAGATTATCAAGGGCAATGTTTCACTCGGAAGCTTGCGGATTCGGCAGGATTTTATGCTCGGAACGGGTTTGATTCCTGCCTTTGCGATGAGCGGCGAAAACGGTTTTTGCGCGTTCGGCGATTCGCCCGATCTTTCTTATCTGGCTGAGAACGAAATAGATTCGGCGGCGATGTCGCTGGCACGGATTCGGCAGCTGGCAGCGCACGAAGTCGGGCATACGCTTGGTTTCGCGCATAATTTTGCGGCGAGTTCTTACAATCGCGCGTCGGTGATGGATTATCCGGCGCCGATGGTTTTGATTAAAAACGGCAAACTCGATTTGTCGAACGCATATGCGGTCGGCATCGGCGAGTTTGATAAATTCGCGGTCAAATTTGCCTATTCGCAATTTCCCGCCACCACTAACGAAGCAGCGGAACTTGAAAGAATCATCGAGCAGGGCGAAGCGGCAAATATGCTTTATATTTCCGACGCGGACGCGCGCGGCATCGGAACGGCGCATCCATTCGCCAGCATTTGGGATAACGGAAGCGATCCGATCGCGTATTTGCGTTACGAAATGGAAGTTCGGCGCACCGGGTTGAATAATTTCGGTTTAAGCAGCATTCCGCCGGGCACGCCGCTTTCCGAGCTCGAAGCGAAACTCATTCCGCTTTATCTGCATCATCGCTACCAGCTTGTTTCCGCGCTTAAATCGGTCGGCGGAATGTATTTTACATATGCGGTTAAAACCGGCAACGCAGTTGTGCCGAACGAATACCGCGAAATCGTCGCGCCCGAACGTCAACGCGAGGCTTTAAATGCCGTTCTCGATACGATCAAGCCCGAAGAACTGGAGCCGGTGGA
>JBDTZT010000208.1:0-6498 GCA_040005005.1 Actinomycetota bacterium | reverse complement strand
TGAAAAACTAATGAAATTTAAGTATCACCATTGATCGAAAAACGGTCGTAAGATTTTTTTGTCAGGTTAATGTAAAGGTTGAAAAAACATTTTCCGCCGTCGTCAACCTGAACAATTTGTTTTTGCCAGTCTTCAAAATCGGTGCAAAAGCTGTTTGCCCAAACTTCTTTTTCGCCTTTTGAGTTAATCGCGGAAACAAATTGAAATTTGTATTTTTCGATATTTATTACTTGATTATTGTTATTTTGTTTGGAGTTGTGTTCGCCAACAGCCTTTTTTAAAAGGCTTTTAACTTCGGCACTTTCATCATCTGAAAGTGTTGTCGGCGATGCATTTTTGAAAATCCAACTGAATTGTTTCGGGTCATATTCAAACACTTTGAAATTTGAATCAACACTCTTTTGCGCTTTGTCTTCATAACGGTCGCGCAACGCCTGAATTGCGGTGGCAATAGCTTGATAGCGTTTCTGATTAGTGCCCGACATCGGTGAATTCGGTCCATAAGATTTGTTGTAACTTTCGCTGTTGCCTAAATTTATATAAATGCTTTCCGAGCCGGCATCATAGACGATTCCATTTGGCTCGTCATTTTTTATCGTGTCAAATTTGTTGTCTACGAATAATTGATAAAGTTTTTCCTGTTCGGCTTTTTCAATTTTGGCGGTCCTTTTGCGCGGTTGTGGTTCGTTGCCTTTTTTTGATTCAACGGAAATTGTTTGATTTGAAATCAAAATTTTTGTGAAAGCATTAAGCATTCCGCCGTTTTGGCTGAAACTGATTTCAGTTTTTTCAGGCATTTCTTTCGGCAGTTTCGAGGTTTGCGCGCTGCATTGCAACCCCGAAATATTCATCAAAATCGTTATTAAACCAATTAAAATCGTTTTCATTTGTTCGTTAAACTCCCAAAAATTAGAAAAAAATCTACTATCGGCTTGAACGAATTCACCCTGATTTCTTGCAACTTTGGCTAACCGTGAGTCTCTGTCGGGAAGCGATTTAGTTTGGATAAACCAACTGAAATTTTCCCGCTGCGTCTTTTTCCCATTTAAATTGTCGGGAAACTTCAAGCGGGTTTAATCGAACATCGAAAATTTTTCTTTTCATCCACGGATATTGATCGTTTTTTATTTCAATAACTTTAACAGTCCCGGTTTTTGCGTTAATCAGCCACAATCCTAAAATCCCCTTATTTCGACGTTCCTGCCAAATGTCCCATTGTTTTTTGATCTGTGCTTCCTGCTCTTTGGTTTTAGTTCCGCGAAAGGGAAGAAAACCGCTTTCTGTGTAAACAATCGTTTCTAGATCGGGCTAAACATCAGTAAATTAATTTCTCGGATCGTCAGGCAAACCTTTGATGTCTTTTTTCTCGCCCGTTTCCACATTAACGAAATAATCGCGGATAAGCAGCCAACGACCGTCCAAATCTGCCAAATCGCCTTCATTGTTATTTGAATATCCGACGGAAACTGGTTGGAATTCAGGTTTATCGTTTTTCATCCGAAAAACAAAAGTTCCGTCCGTGTCTGGACGCACGACAACACATTTTATCGCTTCAATGGCTTCATTCGGACTTGGTTCGCAGCTCACAATATCTTTGACTACATCCATATCATTTTCCGCCGTAAATTCTACTTCGTTAACATCTAAATATCGGCTTTTGACATACCAGCCGTGGCTGCCGTGAGTGCCGACCGCACCATATTCGAGTTATTTTTCAAACATCAATCGGCCGCGTTTGATCTGCTCTGTTTTCGGACGGTTTTCGCAGCCGAAACAGCAAAACAGCAAAACAGCAAAACAATAAAAAGCAATACAAGATTAAACGAATTCTTGAGCATTTTATTTTCTACAACTCAGAACATTTTTCGTAAGTTGCCGGGTAAACCAAATATTTATTTGAGTTGTAATTTTTCCCGTAAATCGGAATTTTCAGAGTTGTTTTGCCGAGCGTCCAAACAATTTTTGAGGTTTTCGGCGCACGTTGGTATGGAACTGTACCGCTAAATTTTATCGTCAAAAGGTTTCCCGATTTTATTCCGGTAAATTCAAAAGTTTCGGCCGATGTTGATTCATCGTAGCCGGAAACTTCAAAAGTTCCTTCAATTTTATTACCTGTCACGGTGAAAGAAACGGTATGAACTTGTTTCAAGCCTTCGTTTTTAAAGCAAAATTCTGTTTGCGCCGAAACCGTCGAAACAGCTAAAGCCAAAAAGTATAAAATAAGCGTAAATATTTTTTTCATAAATTTTTACTGGTATTTAGAAAGATTGCCGAAAGGGTTGGCGGGATAAAGCGAAACGGGCAAAACGTAGTTTGGTTTTGCCCGTTTCGCTTTAAGCGGTTGCCGTAATTTACAACTAAATTAAAATTCGCCGATTTTAGTTTTGTTTCATCACGTTGGGATTGTCTTTTTGAATTTTGGTCGCTTTATCGGCCAGATCTTGAGCATCTTTCTGGATTTTTTTAATATTTTCAAGAGCTTTGGCTACCGCGTCATCATAATCTTTTTTGTTTTTTGCGTCATCCAGAGCTTTCGGAATTGTTTTTAATTCATTTGCGTAGTCCGCCCGTTTTTTCATCTCCGCCGCTTTTGTTTCAAGGTATTCCTTGAATTTGTCGTTAAGTTTTAATTTGCTTGCCGCCTCAAATTTTTCGCTGGCCTTTTGAAAATTGTCCTTCATCGAATCGTAAATTGGAACTAATTCTTTTTTGCTGAAATCGCTGACATCTTTCTTATCATCCTCTTCTTTCATAGCCGCTACTTTTTTGTCAAATTCACCGCCTTTAGTTCCGGCTTGTTCGACATTTTTGTTGGCTTCAGTGATAAACTTGTTAGCTTCATCAACTAATCCGTTAGCTTTTTCGGTTTCATCACCCGAACAAGCCAAACCCATAAAAATCAACATTAAAACTGCTAAAATACCTGTTAAATTTCTCATTATTTTCTCCTATTTATCTTTAAATTGTTTCGAGTCAGCTATTAGACCAAATTTCAGAAAAATTTCAAAAGCCTAAAGCAAGAATTCTAAATCTCAAAAATCAAAATGTGCCTGAAATCATACATAAAAACGTTTAAGACACATTAAAACCGGCTAAAAAAATGCCGTAGAAAGTGTCGGTTTTCCGCGATAGCAAATCAATCGCGCTTTCTTTAGCGGGAATCACTTTCGCCGGAACGATAAGGCCAAAATCTGAAATCCGGTTGTTTGCCGCGTTATGGTTATCCGTGAAAGTCCCGTCTTTTCCGATTGTCAGATTCACGCTTCTTGCAATCTCACCGTCAACCAAAGTTTTTATTGCGTAACTTCCGGGATTCTGTTTTAAAAAAAATCGCACGATTATAATCGCCATTATTATAGAACAAACGCGGTTTGTAAAACCTAAACTGCCGAAATTCGTAACGAAATTCATTTTCACGCTCGACTTCGGTAATAATTGATTTGCCGGTTGCCGCGTTTCCTTCGGAATTAGCGATTTGTTTGCCGTTATAGAAAAGATGAGCGACCGATTTACTATACAGAATTACTGCGAAACCATATTCCCGCCTGAAATTACGTCGTATCGGCATTTTGTTTCGTGTCAAAATTCAAATCCCGTATAGCACCAACCGTCAAAGTCAGCTCGAAAGGCGTCGAAGAAGGAATTAATTGAAGACGTCTTTCACTTGAGCGAATGAAACAACGCTCAAACACAAAGTAAATAAAAGATTTGTCAATGAATTTTGTATATTTTTACAACTTTCGAAGCGATAGAAAACTTTTTATCACAGCGAAAAATATCGCTGCAATGGTCAAAACCGCCATAATTATGACCACGGTTTGAGGTGGCATTTGGGTTTTGATGAAAAACAACACGATCGCCGCAATCCAAATAAAAAGACCTGCAAATATTAAGTTTACCGCCGCCAACCGATTCGCGGGATACCAAATTTCATCGGACGAAAGCGTTCTTGGGGTGCGAAAACCATAAAAGTGATTTCGCCCTATTTTTCCTATTGCAAGCGGAATTGCAATGGCGATAATCAGCAATCCGACTGCTGAACAAACTGACAAAGCTAAATAAACCGCGCTATAATCCATAATTTTCTCCAATAAATTTGTAATTAACGGATTGTTTTCATTTTTTCGCAACGTCTTTTATTTCGGGCAAAAGCCACCGGTAACGATGCTCATATAACGGTTAAACGATAAATTCACGGCACTGAAAAACCGCTTAACGGATTGCCGAAAAGTGCGTCTGTTTACCACACCGACAAGTTAAATTGCCCGTCTATATTCGCAACAATCTTCGCCGGGAAAATCATTCTCACGCCGCCGAGTTTGGCGTTTTTGGCAAAGCCGTGGTCAACAATGATTCCGTCTTTACCGCCTGAAAAAGCAATTGTTTGAAATCATGAGTAAGGCTATCTGACAACCGAACAATACAGACAGTCTTTTCGGGGATAGAATTGATTTAAATTTATTTGATGAAATTCTAATTTTATAACAATGGTTTTGATGATTTTTCGGCGATTGAATTCCAATAATCAGTTAGTTTGACGTTCGTAAAAGAACACCCAAAATGATTTTTCGCGTATTTGAATAAGCCATTTCTTCCAAACTTTTTTTCGTTTTTAATTCAACGTACTTTTTATATTTGGCTGGCAGATTTAATTTTCTGGCCTGTTCGAGTTTGGCGATTCCGGTGCTGTAATTTTTAATCCCTTGGGCGTAATGCCAAACGGCAATCGCGGCCAGATTCAGATTTGGTTTTTCAGAATCTTTATCGGTCTGAACGTAGGCAATATCGCCGTATTTTATTTCTTTTTCGGCAAGTACGATTGATTTTCTTGCTTCTTCGATAAAGTCTTTGGCTTGGCGGTCAAGACTTTCACCAGCTAAAAACGGAAATAATGAATTTATAAAAATTGGCATAGCATTTGTCATATTAATTCTCCTTGTGTGTAACTCTATTTTCTGTTGATTTAATTGCTTCAATTTCTAAAACTGAATCTCTGGTAATGTTTTCGGCTGAATCCGCTAACTGTAACGGCGAATAATTTCTGATATTTTCGTCGCCTTGGTTTCTCAAGAAAACTGTTTCGGTTCTGATGACCGTAATTTTTATTCGCTTTATTATTTTCACTATAGGTTCAACCTTTTATATAAATGTGCGTTCGGAAAATCTTTTTTTAACTTTCGGCGCTGATTACCTTGTCGTCAGCGCGTTTTCTCGTCCACGCTTTTAACTTTTACAAAAATTAAGGTGAAAGTCGTTCTCATTTGGTGAAAATTTTGGTAATCTTTAGTGAAAGTTTAAGGTGAAAAACAGTGAAAATCGGTGAAGAGAGTTAAGTTCTTTCTTTTCAGTAAATATGGGAACAGAGAGTTTTCGTTATTACGAATTTGACGAGTATAAAATAGATGCCCGGCGACGACTTTTATTCAAAAACGGCGAACGTGTTTCACTTTCGGCACGAATTTTTGATTTGCTTCTGGTGCTCGTGCAAAACGAAGGTCGAATTCTCGATCACGACGAACTTCTCGACAAGGTTTGGGAAGGAATGTTTGTCGAACAATCGAACCTCAAAAAAAGCGTTTCGGCGCTGCGTCAAATCTTAGGCGAACAACCAAACGAAGGTTTGTATATCAAAACTGTTCCGCGTCGGGGTTATAGTTTTGTCGCCGATGTCCGTGCCATGCCGGATAATCAAAACGAACCTGTTTACATCAAAGAAACTCGCACTGAAATCCTCGTCGAAGAAGAAACCGAAGACGAGAGTCTTCCAGTAGAAAGGCCGCAAGTCTTTCTTGAAGGCAAAAAAAACAGCCGTTTTCGCCGCCTCGCTCTGGTCTGTTTTTCAGTTTTCGCCCTGACGGTAATCGCTTTTGCCGGATGGAGATTTCTGCGTCCGCAATCGCCGAATTTTTCGGTGGAAAATGTCCGCACGACGAAATTGATAAACGAAGGATTGGCGGCAAACAATGCAAATGTTTCGTTGGACGGAAAGTATATTGTTTACGCCGTGTCTGAAAAAGGCAGCTACGGTCTGGTTGTCAAACAACTCGCGACCGGAAGTGTGAGGTCTCTTGTTCCGGAACAATCGAATGTCTTTTTTTGGGGCTACAATTTCGCGCCGGATAATGATTATGTTTATTACATTATTCACAGCTTTGCCGACCCGTCGAAAAGCGGTTTATTTAAAATTCCGTTTTTGGGCGGCGCCGTACAGCGAATAGCCGAAAATGTATCGGGTTATATTACAGTTGCGCCGGACGGCAAAAAGCTGGCGTTCACGCGTTTATTGGAAAATTTTCATAGCGAAATCGTGTCAATTAACCCGGACGGAAGCGATGAACGGCAAATTGCCGTCTATGACGATAAGTATCGAATTTGGGGCGTTGTCTGGACCGAGGACGGGGGAAATCTGCTGTGCACGTTTCGCCGGCAAACCGATGAGAAGATAGTTTACTATGTTTCTGAAATCTCAATTGCCGATGGAAAGGAAAAAATAATTCT
>JBDTZT010000207.1:0-6500 GCA_040005005.1 Actinomycetota bacterium | reverse complement strand
TTAAGCTAAAGTTATGATTATCGGTTTTCACTTCTCAAAATTACGCACTGTCAAATGTAAATCTAACTGGTTATTATACCGCTAAGTTGCGGTCTAAATCCGAAATAGGGATAAAATACCGCAAATTTGTCTCAAAAAGGGTCGTTTTTGACACAATCAAAATAATACAACAGCAAAGATTTAAATACTACCAAAATCAGCGGCGCAATTCTTCGATCATTTTGGCGATTTCGTTTTTCAGATGCGTGATGACGGCTTCGTATTTTTCTTCATCATTCATTTCCGCGCCAACAATTTCCTTCGCATAAAATGATTTGCCAAATCGAATCTTGACTTTCGCAGGACGAATCCGCCATGTATTTCGCGCCCAGACATTCTGCAAGCCGTCGAGCGCGACGGGCAGAATCGGCAAATCCAGTTCCGTCGCCAGAATCGCCGCGCCTTTTTTGAATTCGTGAAGCTCGCCGTCAAAACCGCGTTCGCCTTCGGCGTAAATGTTCAGAATCTTGCCGTGTTTGAGTCCGATCGCGCTGGCCTTCATCGCTTTCATCAATTGCGTGTCAGGATCAACCGGCACGACTTGCAGCATTTTGGCGACCCATTTCATAAAACGATTCTCGAAGAATTCGCTCGCGCCGACGTGAAATGTGTTTTTAAATTTATCGTAATCATATGTCGAACAAAGCACGAACGGATCAAGAAAACTCTGATGATTCGGGCAGATCAGAAAAGGTTTTTCGAGTTGTTTGAGATGCTCGATGCCCTCGACTTCCAATCGCATAAATCCTTTGCAGAACAGATTAAAGCCTTTGTAAACCGTAAAGGCGAAAGGCGAAAAAAGCGGTCGGTTTTTCAAGACGGCACTAAGTTCGGGCAAATCGTCGTCGGCTTGTTTGACGATTTTCGACCAATTTAAATTGGTTGAAATTGCCTGATTGTCTTCAATTTCTCCGGCGTTTTTCTGCACAAGTTTGATGACATCTTGAACCGTCAAAGCCTGCGCCGCTTCTTCGCCTTCAAATTCGGTGGCGAAGGCTTGTTCGAGCGCGGCGAAAACTTCGGCGCGCGACAGTGAATCAAGTCCCAAATCTATCTCGAGATTCATCTGCGGATGAATATTTTCAATATCTTTCGCGTTGCGCTTGATGACTTCAGCGACGGCTTTACCGACATTCGATTCGAGCAGCACTTGATCTTCTGCGGTCAAAGTCCAAACCTTTTCGGGCGGTTTTTCGCCTGATGAAATGTTGCCCGCTTTGATTTCCTTTTGCAGTTCGAAGCGTTTGATCTTGCGCGTCGCCGTGCGCGGCAGCGGCTCTGAACGAATAATATACTCGCGGACTCGCTGATATTCAGGCAATTCGCGCCCGAGATCGTCCAATTCATAACGAATTACGACCTGCGAATTGGCGATTTTTGCCTGTTTAAGATATTTAAAGTCAGGGACGACGACCGCGATTAATTTTTCCGCGCCGGCTTTGCCGACCGATTTATCTTCGATTCCGAGAATCGCCAATTCTTCAACAAACGGCGTTTTCAGGTAATGAACTTCCAAATCTTCGGGGTGGACATTTTTTCCGTTGGGTAAAACAATCACGTCTTTGGCGCGTCCGACGATATAAAGGTGTCCGTCGGCATCGAATTTTCCCAAATCGCCCGAATGAAACCAACCGTCTTCGGTAAAAGCATCCGCAGTCGCCGCCGGATTTTTGTAATATCCTTTGAAAACCATCGCGCCGCGAATCAAAACTTCGCCGACGCCTTCTTGATCGGGATTGTTGATTTTGACTTCGGCATTGAAAAAAGGTTTGCCGACCGACCCGACGCGATTATCCGTTTCGTAAGTCGCGGTCGCCGCGCCCGAAGTTTCGGTCAGTCCGTAGCCTTGAATGATCGTGAAACCGAGCTTGAAAAAATCTTCGGCAACCGCTTCGTCAAACCGCGAACCGGCCGTCACCGCAAACCGCAAATTTCCCCCGAAAGATTCCTGTACTTTACCGAATAATTTATTGCCGAGATTTATTTTGAAACTATTACGGAAAAATCCGTTGGCGGCGAGCATTCCTTTGAATATCGCCTGAACCGCTTTCGGTTTTTCACCGACGGCATCGAAAATCTTTTTGTGAAACAGATACCACAGACGCGGCACGGTCGTCAGCATCGTTGGTTTGAATTCGCGCATTGCCTTGCCGAGTTCGTCGGGCGTCATTTCCTTCAAATAACCGACTTCCGCGCCGTAAGTGGCAGCCACCCAGAGATTGATGATTTGCAAATAGGCGTGAAAAAGCGGCAGCAGGCTCAGTATCTTTTCCTTTTCGGTAAGTTTTATCACTTCATAAATGCCGTCGAGTTCGGCGGTGATATTTCCGTGCGTTAAGGGCACGCCTTTCGGGGTGCCGGTCGTCCCCGAGGTGTACATCAAAAGTGCCGTATCGTCGCCTTTCGCCGGCGGCGTTTCTTTCGAGTAGCTTTCGGGAAAATCGGTGCTGGCCCAATCTTCGAAATGCTGAAAACCATTGGATTTCAAATTTCGGGTTTTTGATTTTTGATTTCCGTTGGTGGCCGGGTTTTCTTCTTCACGCCGCCAAACAACCGCGGGAATATGTTTTCCGAGTCTTTCGAGAATTTGCGAGAATTTTTCCGTCATATCGGGCGACAGAAAAGCGAGTTTGGCTTCGGAGTTTTCAAGGAAGTTGGTAATCGTTTCAATCTCGCCGTGCGGATCAATCGGCACGCAGACCGCGCCGTGATAAAGCGTCGCGAGATACGAAACCGCCCAACACGGATGATTTTCGCCGATCAGGGCGATTCGATCGCCGAACGCAATTTTTTCTTCCCTGATTCGATAGGCGACCGCGCGAATCTGTCTGAGCAATTCGCTGTAATCGTAAACTTCCGAATCATCGCCGACGATTCGCATCGCGGTTCGTTCGGCGAATGTTTCGCAGGAAGCAATTAAGCGTTGGCAAAATGAATCGTTCATAAGTTTTTTAACAACAGATTCCACGGATTCCACCGATTTTTTGATTTATCCGGGGAATCCGTAGAATCCGTTGACAGATTATTTATTTTTCGGCACGCGAACTTTCAAAGCGTTCGGCACAATCTCAAAGACGGCCGGAAGTTTGCCCGGCAGTTCGCCGTCAACTTCGATGTGAATCTCTTCGTTATTGATGGTCGAAACTTCGACTTTTCGCGCCAGCGTTGCATTGACTTCCTTCAAATCGAGATGCGAACCGCCGTAAAGTTTATAGCCATTTAATAAAATCTTGGCGGTTTTGATGTCGCCGATATTGACAACATCGAAAAAACCGTCGTTGATCACGGCGTCGGGCGCGATTTTCATTCCGCCGCCGAAATAGCGCGAATTGCAGACGCAAAAATTTATCGTATTTAAAGATTTTTCTTCCGCTTCATCAAATTTTACCCGAACTGTGTCGAAATTCAAACCCAAAACTTCCTGCAAAGCCGAAAGCGCAAAGCTCGTTTTGCCGCGCAAAATGTCGTGCGGCAGCCAATCGAGTTTGGTTGAAGTTTTGACGCGCTCGATAATCGAAGCCGAGAGACCGAACGACGCAACATTCAAAAAAAAGCGTGAAACTTGAACGCCGTCGTGATTAAGAAATGTAATTTTGCCGACATCAATCTGTTTTGTCACGCCGTCGCGCAAAGCCACGCCGGCTTCACGCGTGTCATTTGGAATGCCGATCGTGCGCCGGAAATCGCCGCCGGTGCCTGACGGCAAGATGCCGAACTCAATATCTGCGCCCGATTGCAAAATGCCGTTGGCGACTTCGTTAATCGTGCCGTCGCCGCCGCACGCGATGATAAATTTTCGGCCTTGCCGGGCGCCGCGCAGGGCAAGTGAAATGCCGTCGCCGTGTTTTTTGGTAAAAGCAACCTGAAATGCGCCGAAATGCGCCCGAAAATCCGATGCTCTTTCCGCCCAACGCGTTCGGGTTGCGCCGCCCGCCGATTTTGGGTTGACGATGACAAGCGGCAAAGCCGCATTAACGTGATCGGATGATTTTTTCATTGTAAGTTATTTCAAGTATAAGTGTGCAGTATAATTGGTTTAACTTTTTTCCGTCATTTAGTCAATGAAAAGCGGCTTCAAAAATAAAGCGTGAGAAGCAAATGGACGAAAGTGTAAATGTGTTGTTAGAATTTATTACGGCTTAACAACTTAATTTTAAGGAAAAAAACTTGCGAGTTGCGGTTCTTTCTGCGGAAGCAGTTCCATATTCAAAAACGGGCGGTTTAGGCGATGTCGCGGGCGCGTTGCCGAAGGCTTTGCGGGCCATCGGCGAAGATGCGTTCTTGATCACGCCTTGCTACTGGCAAACCAAAGCCGAGTATCTCTGGCACACGGCAATTGACGATTTGTGGATTGAATGGCGCGGAAAACCTTTTCGGGCAAGGGCTTTTTACTCGGAAGCCAACGGTTCGCCGACCTATTTGATTGACGCGCCCGAATATTTTCACCGGGATTCGATCTACGGCTACACGGAAGATTATGAGCGATTTGCTTTTTTCAATGCGGCGGCGCTCGCGTTGATCAAACGCATCGGTGCGCCGCCCGACATCGTTCATCTTAACGATTGGCACTGCGGTTTTGCGGCGGTCGAGATCGCGCATTTGCGCTACTGGGATTCGTATTGGTCACGCACACGCACCGTGTTTTCGATTCACAATATGGCGTATCAAGGCGCGTTTGATGCGGGTGAATTGTGGAAACTCGGGTTTTCGTCAGATTTTGAACGCAATGCTTTTGCCTTGAACGGCTACGCTTCGGCGATGAAAGCGGGACTCGCCGTGGCGGATATGCTTTCAACCGTTTCGCGCCGTTACGGTTACGAAATTCAACAGCCCGAAAACGGTTACGGGCTTGACTGGCTTTTGCGGCAGCGTTCAAATCGTCTTTACGGCATCGTCAACGGCGTGGATTTTGACGTTTGGAATCCTGAAACGGATCCGGCATTAAACGCGCATTTTAACACCCATCATTTGGACGGAAAACAAATCTGTAAAAAGGACTTGCTCGAACATTTTTTTCTGCCCGTTGATTTGGAACGCCCGATCTTTGCGAATATTACGCGGCTCACCGGACAAAAGGGAATTGATTTGATGATGCAGGTCGCGGGCGATATCTTAACGACCGGCGCATATATCATCTCGCTCGGTTCGGGCGAACCGCAGTACGAAGATTTCTGGCAACGACTGCGCGATTACGCGCCGCGTCAGGTCGGGATTTATCGCGGTTACAACGAAGATTTGGCACACCGGATCGAAGCCGGCGCAGATCTGTTTATGATGCCCTCGAAATTTGAGCCATGCGGCTTGAATCAAATGTATTCGCTGCGGTACGGAACCGTTCCGATTGTCCGTGCCGTCGGCGGTTTGGACGATACCGTGCAGAATTTCGATGCGGTCAGCGGCAAAGGCAACGGCTTCAAATTCCGCGAATATCAAGCCGACAAGTTTTTAGAAAAGATCTACGAAGCGTTATTCGCCTATTACGATAAAGACGCTTGGCGCAAACTTCAATGGAACGGCATGACGATTGATAATTCGTGGGAAAACGCCGCGCGCAAATATGTTGCGCTTTACAGCGCAGTGCAAAGTACATAGTGCAAAGTTCCTTTTGCTTTTAACTATGCACTATGCACTATGCACTATGCACTACTTATGATTATTGTGATTATTGGCGCTCAATGGGGCGATGAAGGAAAGGGAAAAGTTGTTGATTTACTGGCGGACAGATTCGATATTGTTGCGCGTTATCAAGGCGGACATAATGCCGGACATTCGGTTTATGTCGGTGATAAAGCGTTTGTTCTAAGGCTTTTGCCGTCGGGAATCATTCACGAAGATAAAATCTGCGTGCTTGGCAACGGAATGGTCATTGACCCGAAAGCATTTTTCGAGGAAATAGATCAGATGCAGGCGCAGGGCATTTCGGTTAGTCCCGAAAGATTGAAAGTCAGTTCGCGGGCGCATTTGATTATGCCGTATCACCGCGCACTCGATCATACCTCGGAAGAACGTCTCGGCAACGAAAAGATCGGCACGACCCTGCGCGGCATCGGTCCGGCTTACGAAGACAAAGCCGGGAGGCGCGGAATCCGCGTTTCCGACGCGCTTGTTCCCGACCTTTTGAAACTTCGGATTGAACGCAATCTTGAAGAAGCCAACCGGATCATCGTGCTTTACGGACGCGAACCCCTTCGGGCTGACGAAATTCTCGCCGAAATTTCGCCGCTGGTCGAGCGTCTCCGCCCGTTTGTCGCGGAAACTTCGCATTTCTTTGCCGAAGCCAAGAAAGAAAAGAAAAAAATTCTGCTCGAAGGTGCCCAGGCAACTCTTTTGGATGTTGATCACGGAACTTATCCCTATGTCACCTCGTCAAATCCGACGGCGGGCGGCGCGGCCGTCGGCACGGGAATTCCGCCGCATCATATTACGGGCGTGCTCGGCATTGTCCGCACCTACGCGACCCG
>JBDTZT010000206.1:0-6505 GCA_040005005.1 Actinomycetota bacterium | reverse complement strand
TCGAGCGCGTTAATGATTTGCTGTTTTTCGACATCGCGCAAATTTGTCGGCGAAGCGTTTTGAAATGAATTGACCGATAATTCGTTCGGCTCGTGGTAACTGACCGAAACGCTTGGTTCGTTTATTTTATAAACGACTTCGGGCGGCAATTCCTTGATCGTAATGCGGCCGTTATCAGCCAGTAGAACAGCGCGTTCCAGACAATTTCTCAGTTGCCGGACATTGCCCGACCAACTAAACGAACACAGCGCGTCAATCGCTTGCGGAGCGATTTCGGGCGCATTGGCCCCCGCGATTTTATGCAAAATATAACGGGCGAGCGGTTCGATGTCTTCGCGGCGTTCACGAAGCGGCGGAATATGAATCTCAAAACTGTTGACGCGGTAAAGCAGATCGGCACGGAAAATACCGTCCGCAATCGCTTTTTTCGTGTTGCGATTGGTTGCAGCAACCAGCCGCACATTAACCTCGACTTTTTTCACACCGCCGACGCGAAAGAAGGATTTGGTTTCCAGCGCGCGAAGCAGTTTTGATTGCAGCTGCATCGGCATTTCCATAATTTCATCAAGGAAAATCGTGCCGCTGTCGGCAATCTCAAAAAGTCCGAGCTTGCGTCCGCGGGCGCCCGAAAACGCTCCGGCTTCGTGTCCGAAAAGTTCCGATTCAAGTAAATTATCCTGCAACGCGGCACAGTTTAAATCAATAAAAGTCTTATCGTTGCGGTGGCTCAGGCGATGCAGGGCTTGCGCAATGAGTTCTTTTCCGGTGCCGGATTCGCCGGTGATCAAAACCGATGTATCAGCGTTTGCAACGCGCTGAACGAGGCGCAAAACTTCTTTCATCTGCGGCGATTCGGCGACAATTTCGGGTAAACTTTGATGCGTTCGCTGAATTTGAGCGCGAAGCCGTTGGTTGTCAATCTTGAGTTTTTGTTTTTCGGCGGCTTGCTGAACGAGTGCGGCGAGTTCGACGATGCGGTAAGGTTTGGTTAGATAATCATAGGCGCCGAGCTTCATCGCTTCGATGGCGGATTCGACCGTTGCTTGTCCGGTCAGCATAATCACTTCGGGCGGATTATGAGATTTTTCGCGCAGACGGCGAAGCAGTCCGATGCCGTCGAGTCGCGGCATATTTATATCGCACAGAATAACATCGAAATCTTCTTGTTCGATTATTTCCCAAGCCGCTTCGCCGTCCGAAGCCGTTTCAACTTCGTGCCCCTGGCGGCTCAGTTCTTTCTGCACGACCAGGCGCAGATTACTTTCATCATCTACTACTAAAAGTTTTGCCATAATGTTGTTTTTAGTCTTAAGTCTTGGGTCTTAAGTCTTGAGTCAAGTTGCAAGTTTCGCAAATATGTCATTAAACTCATTGTCATTTTTTAACTGACTTAAGACAAAGACTTTCGACTAATTACTACCACTGTTTCTGAATTGGAAGATAAATTGTGAAGGTTGTTCCGATACCGACGTTGGAGCGAACCGCCAGCCGTCCGCCATGTTCGGTAATGATGCCGTAACAGACGGCTAATCCGAGTCCGGTTCCTTTGCCAACTTCTTTGGTCGTAAAGAAAGGCTCGAAAATCTTTGACATATTTTCCGGCTTAATGCCGATGCCCGAATCCTGTATTTCGATTGTTACGCGATTATTTGCCGAATTTGCCCGAAAAATAAGTGTTCCGCCATTAGGCATCGCGTCAACGGCGTTCGTGGCGAGAGCGATTATCGCTTGCTGAATCTGTCCGCCGTCGGCGTTGACCTGCGGCAGATTGTCGCTTAACTCAAACCTGATATTTATGTCGTTGCCGCGTTTTTGATGGGCGATAAGATTCGCTGATGATTTGATGAGTTCGGCAATATCAATCATCAGACGATCACTGGTCCGCACCCGGCTGAAATCGAGTAATCCATTGGTGATTGCTTTACAACGAAAGGCTTCGCTGCGAATCAAACCGAGATATTCGTGCAAATCTTCAACTTCCGGCGACGCACCAAAGGCACCTTCTTCGACACGCGACTCGAGCGACTCGGCACACGCCGAAATTGTCGCCAGCGGATTATTTATTTCGTGAACCACGCCCGCCGCAAGTCGTCCGACCGCCGCCAGTTTTTCGGCGCGTCCGGCGGCGTGAATCGCCTCAACGCGCATCGTGACATCTTCGCCGACCGTAATAACGTGCGTAATTTCGGCGGTTTTTTCGTCGCGCATCGGAATTTTACTGACCATCCAATGCTGCGTTGCGCCGCTTTGGTCAACGGTTTGCTGTTCGATGCGCTCGATGTTTCCGGTGCGAAAAGCGCGTTCAAATTCCTGCTTTAATCTGCTTTGCGAATACTTGGCGAATACCTGAAAGACATTGCGCCCGATAACTGCGTCACGCGGCATGCCCTGGGCACCGATTTCCCGATGCCGGTTCCACGTCACGATTTGATAATCGCGGTCAATCACGTAAATCGAAACAGGCAGCGCATCTAACACCGATTCGGTAAATTTGCGGTGTTCTTCGCGCGCCTGATTGATCGAATCATTGATCGCCGATTCGTAATGCGCCGACAGATTGATGCTCATGGCTGCCATCTGCGTCGCCGCGTCAATCAATCGTTTCGCCCTTTCGCTGCAATCTCTTTTCGCGGCAAACCCAACGATGACTGCGCCTTTCACTTCGCCGTTGATGTGAAGCGGCGAAACGTATTCAAAATCGTGAGTCTTGTCTTTGAGCAGAAATTCGGCCGCGATTTCAGTCCAAACCGACATTTGCGGCGGCAGAATTTCCAGCCATTTTTTGAATTTTCGATTATGCAGAAAGTTTTGTTTTGCTTCCGTTTCTTCGGACGCAAAAGTACTGCTCACCAAACCGATTTGTTCGAGTTCGACGACGACGACGCAAATTTTCGCCCGTATTTCAAGACACACCGCTTCCGCCACCCGCGAAGCAACTTTTTTCGGATGAACCGTCACCAGCAAACTGCGTCCAAGTTCGGTGATAAATTTTAAATCGGATAAAGCGTCTGTTTCCGTCCTTGTCGCAGAGAAAGATTTCGACGCATTTTTTATCGTTTTTGGGGCTAACATTTCTGGTTTAATTCGCAGTCTGACAAACTTTCCCTAAAATTTGTCATCTGAAAGAGGTCGGTTGGATTCGAGAATTGGCAAGTTGATATAAAACTTCCTATTAAATTAAATAGGATTTTAAACATTTTGTCAATGGTTTTAACACTTTGAACGACAATATATTTGACAGTCGTCATTAATAAAACGAAAATTAAAAAAGCGTTATGAAAAAGAATTATTCGCAGATAAAGATATTTTTGATTTGTATTATTTTGCTGATGCCGATTTTCTTTTTCGCCGTGCCGAAAATCGAAGCACAGGAAACAGTTGATAAAACGGTCGCGACGGTTGACGACGGCGTTGGAAATCCCGAACTGATTACCTATTCCGATTTGCTCTGGCAGCTCGCTCTGCAACCGAATATTTCGATTACTCCGCCGACTTCGGAAGATTTAAATCTCGCGCTGCAGATTCTAATTAATCAACGCCTGATTGCGCTTGAAGCCGAAAGACTGCCGCGTTCCGAACCCACCGACGAAGAAGTCAATGCCAAAATCAAGGATATTCTGGCAAATTTCCCGTCCACCGCCGAATTTGAAAAAAGGCTTCGCATCGTCGGTTTTGAGTCGGTCAAAGACGATAATTTTGTGCGGATGATGGCGCAGCGCGTGAAGATCGAAAAATATCTCGATTTTCGTTTTCGTTCGTTCGTCGTCATTACGCCCGAAGACGAAGTAAAATATTACAGCGGTGTTCTCCTGCCCGATTTTCGCAAGCGCTTTCCCGGCGTGCTCGTGCCTACTTTCGACGAAAAACGCACTGAGATTGATAAAATCCTGACCGAACAAAAAGTTGCGGGAGACATCGAAACCTTCCTCGACGAAGCCAAACGCCGCGCCGAAATCGTCATTTTAAGCGAAGTTTAATTTTCGCTTTCGAGCAATTCTTTCGCCTTTAATAGATCTTGTTTGTGTTCTTCGGTGACGACCGGATAATGCAAATCGAGCGATTCGAGTTTTTTGATGATAATTTCCGAAACGGCAACGCGGGTAAACCATTTTTTGTCCGCCGGAATCACATACCACGGCGCTTCTTCGGTCGAAGTTGCCGAAATAGCTTCTTCGTAAGCCTTCATATAATCGTCCCAAAGGGCGCGTTCCTTGGCGTCAGTCGCGGAAAATTTCCAGTTTTTGTCAGGTGTTTCGATGCGCGCCAGGAAACGCCTCTTTTGTTCTTCTTTGGAAACATTAAGAAAAAATTTGACGACGTGTATGCCGTTTTCGGCGAGGTAAGTTTCAAAATTGCGAATCTGCCCGAAACGCTTTTTCCAGATGTTTTTATCCGCTTTGACAGCGACGGGAAGCAGTTGGTTTTGCAGGATTTCGGGATGCACGCGAACGATCAAAACTTCTTCATAATACGAACGGTTAAAAATTCCGATTCTTCCGCGTTCGGGCGTGTTTTTCTCGCAACGCCAGAGAAAATCGTGGTCGAGTTCTTCCGTCGAAGGCTGTTTGAAAGAATAAACCTGACAGCCCTGCGGATTAAGTCCCGACATCACGTGCTTGATCGCACCGTCTTTACCCGCCGCGTCCATTGCTTGAAAAATTATTAGCAACGCCTGATTGTTCTGCGCGTAAAGAATATCTTGCAGTTCGGATAAACGCGCAACATTTTTTTGCAAATCTTCAATGGCTTCCGTTTTGTTCTTATAATCGCCCGTAAAATCGGTTTTGTGATTTTTAAGATTCAGTTTTTTTCCTTCATCAGCCCGTAATTTGCCGTAATCCATATAGGTTTCTCCAGTTTTTCAAAAAATTTTGACCCGATTTTCTCGTAAATCCTGCGTTTATGTATAAGAGCAAATTTTTCTACTTCTTTCAAACGATTGTGTCAAATAAGTTGAAAAGTTTGATTTTCAAAGCGTTTTGGGGAAAACTAGCTTTGAACAAATTGTTTCGCGCGCCTTGTTCCCCCGAAAGGCGCGCGAAACAATTACTCAGGCAAAACCCATCTAGACCCGAAACGTATTATCGGCTAAACTCTTCTCAAAACACTTGGAGAAAACCGATGCCAATCAATCAAAATCCTGCCCGAAATTTACTGCTTTTCTGTTTACTTTCCGTCAGTTTTACCGCCCAAATATTTTCCCAAACAAAACTTACGCCGCATAAAATCACATTAAAAACCGGTAAAACCTTCAATCTGAATTTGCCCGCCGATTATGAAATGATTCCTGCCGCCGAAGGTTTAAAGCGCGTCCGGTTTTTCGCCAAATCGCCCGACGGACGGATTTTCGTGACCGATATGTATAACCTGACCGACAACAAAAAAGGAACGGTTTACATTCTCGCTGACTGGAACGAACAAACCGGAAAATTCGGCAAAATCATTCCTTACCTGACAGGTCTGAAAAATCCAAACAGCGTCCAGTTTTACACGGACGCAAACGGGCAAGACTGGCTTTACACGGCCGAAACCGACAAATTGACGCGCCGCAAATTCACACCGGGCGAAACCAAACCGAGCGACCCGAAACCGCAAGTTTTAGCGACGTTTCCCGATTACGGTTTGAGCTACAAATACGGCGGCTGGCATCTGACGCGGACCATTGCTTTTGCGCCGAACGGCAAACTTTATATTTCGGTCGGTTCATCCTGCAACGCCTGCGACGAAAAGGAAGAAGTCCGCTCAACCGTCATGGAAATGAACCCGGATGGCAGCCGGCAACGCTATTTTGCAAAAGGTTTAAGAAATGCGGTTGGTTTGAAATGGCTTAAAAATTCGCTCTTTGCGACCGATCAAGGCGTTGATCATCTCGGATTACAAAAACCCGACGAAACTTTTTACGCGCTCAAAGACGGCGCCGATTACGGTTGGGCTTCGTGTTATCAATCGAACGGCAAAGTTTTCCGCGACGCGCCTTACAAACGGCTGAAATCCTGCACGAATGTTCCCGTGTCTGACGGATTTTTTCCGGCGCATTCGTCGGCGCTCGGGTTTGATTATTTTGACGAAAACACGCCCGACGCGCTTTTAAAAAATTCATTTCTCGTTTCGCTTCACGGTTCGACCGACAAGCGAATCGGACACGGCTACAAAATCGTAATTATGCGAAAAGGCGCAAAATTGCAGGACTTTATGAACGGCTTTCTGCAAGGCAAAACGGTCGTCGGGCGACCTTGCGACATTATAAAATTGTCGGCGGATTCGTTCCTTTTTACTGATGATTACAGCGGAATCGTCTATCTTGTCAGACGGAAAAAGTAGTAAATTTTACTCCAGGATTTAAAGTTTATGAATAAAATTGTAAAAACTCAATTTCAAAAGTTTTCACGCGCAATTTTCATCACTTTGCTGGTCGGGTTTTTGTTCATTTCCGTTCAAGCCGAACGCAAAGAGCGTCTTATCGAATCGTGGCAGCCGCTTCATTTCGACGTTAAAATTGCCTTTG
>JBDTZT010000205.1:0-6529 GCA_040005005.1 Actinomycetota bacterium | reverse complement strand
CTTGTTCGAGAATGTTTGTAATTTCCGCGAGCGTAAAACCCAAATTCTTAGCCGCGACGATAAATCTTAGCCGCGAAGCGTCCGCCCGCTGATAAACTTTGTAATTGTTGGTTGAATTTCTCGTCGGTTGGAGAAGTCCGATGCGGGTATAATGTCTGACCGTATAAATCGGAAGATTTGTTTCTTCTGCTAAAACGCTGGCGGTGAACATATTTTTATATTTCGATTGGGTTTTATTTCATCAACTTTACATTTTTGTTGACATTAACGGAAACCAAAAAACGTAAAAATCCAATTTCCGAATCATTGCGAAACGCCGATTTCGGCACATAAAACACACTGCCCATTCGATTAAAAACAAAACAATCGTTCAATTCGGTGACGCTTTTTATTGATTCCCAAGCCGTATGGCTAAAACTTTTTCCGTTTCTCGAATCAAAACCGTCCGCCCCATTTTGAAAAGTCAGATGAACTATTTTTTCCTTGTCCGATAATGTCGAAAAATTCTGTTTGGCAGTTTTCATAAAATTCTGATAGCCGAAAATTATCATAAAAAGCGGAATTGAAGAAAAAACAAACAACAGCAAAAAGCCAATAAATTTGTCACTAAAAAGAAAAAAGATAAGAAGCGCTAACAAAATCGTTACGCCCCAAAACGAAATAATATTCGGCAGACTCTTTTTCAATTGTCCGATCCAAACTTTTCGAAATTGTTTGTAATCAACCTTGTATTCGAGTTCTAAAACTTCCTGGTTCATAAAATCTAGTTTAATTTTCGGACGGATTTAGGACAACCGTCAAAACAAATAAGAAAGCGGCAAAGTCTATCTGACAATCCTGCTTTTTTTTCTACCGGAGATTAAAAAAAATATGAATGATCCAAGACTAAGTTGGTTTCCGAAAACTAAAGTATTCCGAAAATGAGGGTTAGTCAACCACCAATCGAAATAATTAGTTGTCAACCAACACCTGGAAATTGATTTATTTGCCCTCAAAGATTTATGGCGGGCGGCTTTTTACTTTTACTTTTTTTCAAAATATAGTCTTTTTATGCGAAAAGTTTCGATTATCGGTGTCGGCCGAGTTGGCGGTGCGTTGGCGATCGGGTTGGCGCGGAAAGGTTATTGGGTTGAGAATTTGGTTGTCAGAAATGACGCGACGGCGCTGATAGCTGCCGCATATATTGAACCGAAGCCGCAGATTTTAGCTTCGGCTAATCTTTCTGAAATATCTTCCGACATTATTTTTATTGCAACGCAGGATTTTGAAATCGAAAATGTTGCGGCAAATTTAGCAAAACTTTTGCACCATAAACCTTTTGTCTTTCACACGAGCGGTTCGCTGTCGTCGGAAATTTTGCAATCGTTACAAGAAATCGGTTGTCAAACGGGCTCGATTCATCCGCTCGTTTCCGTGAGCGATGCTCGTTTGGGCGCAGAGCGTTTGGCGGGCGCGTATTTTTGCGTCGAAGGCGAAGCGGAAGCGGTTGAAATCGCGAAAGAGATTGTCGCGGATTTGGGCGGAAAACCATTTTCGATCGAAACCAAATACAAAACGCTTTACCACGCTTCGGCGGTCACGGCTTGCGGTCATCTGATTGCACTGATTGATGTTGCCGTCGAGATGCTGCAAAAATGCGGGCTCACTGAAACCGCGGCCAAAGAAACGCTTTTGCCGCTCATCAAAAGCACGGTCGGAAATCTCGAAACACAAACGACCGCCGAGGCTTTAACGGGAACTTTTGCGCGCGGTGAGGTGGCAACTTTTGAAAAACATCTGAAAGCCTTGGAAAATGTTTCTGAGGAAGCGCGGGAAATCTATCTGCAACTTGGCGCGCGTTCGGCGCATCTTGCTCAAAGGCAAGGTGCAAACGTTGCAAACCTGAATGAAATACGCGATAAAATTTCGTTAGCGAAAAAGAATTTCAAGTGTTAAAATAAATCATATTTGATTAAAATTTAAATATGGCGAAAAAGGAAGAATTTCAAAAGGAAAAGGAAATATTTTTGGAGCATATCCAGAATGCCGGTTTGCGCCGAACTTCGCAAAGAGATTTGATTTTGGAAATTTTTCTGCGCACGGAAGAACATCTTTCCAGCGAAGATTTATACTGGCTTGTGCAGAAACAAGACCCGAGTGTCGGAAATACGACGGTTTACCGTACCTTGAAACTTTTGACCGAAGCGGGACTCGCCCGTGAAGTGCGGTTCGGCGACGGAAAAACTTATTACGAGCATCATTATAATCACGATCATCACGACCATATGATTTGCACCGAATGCGGCAAAGTGCTCGAGTTTTTCTCGGCTGAAATCGAAGAATGGCAAGACAAAATGGCAGAAAAGTTCGGTTTCAAACCGACGCATCACTCATTAAGAATGTGGGGAATATGCAATGAATGTCAGGCGCGCGAGAGTCAGCTACTGCAAAGCACGCCTTCGGGAGCGCAGCCGCGGGTGCGGGTGAAATCTATGATGGTAAACTGATTCTGCGGATTATGGAATTTGGAATCAGAAATCTGGAATTAAACATTAAAAGAGATTTAGAATTAAGTATTATAAGAAAATGGAAGCAGAACTCAAATTTGAACGGGAAAAAACAAACGGTGTCGCGGTTGTCGGCAGTTATTTAATTGACGGGGCGCGGCGATTAGGTATCGAAATCTACGACGATTGCGGAAGATTAGGCTTGTGCGATTCGTGCGCGGTGACAATCAAAAGCGGCAATGAATTTTTAACTGAAATTACAAAAGCCGAAATCGAACAATTATCCGAAGCAAGGCGGCAGCAAGGTGAACGGTTATCTTGTCAGGCAAAAATCGCTAAAGTAGGAGAAATTGTCATCATGACGCTCGAGAAAAAAGACCCGCGAACCGAAAAGGAACGCAAACACGAAGAATTTCGCAAGGAATTTGACGCGTTGCCGCTGGATCAGAAAATTTCACAACTGCTCGAACTCGAAGCCGTTGCTCTGAGCGAAACATTCTCTTTTATTCTCAATTCACCATACACAATCGGCGGAAAAGTCGTTGATTTTATGAGCCAATTCGGTTTAAAATTCGACAAGGAACACAAAGACGCAAAACGTCCCGAAGAACATAAAGAAGAGCCGAAAGCCGACACCGGAGAACCGAAAGAGAAAAAGACTCAAACAAAACGGACGAAAAAGACTGACCCGACAAAAGAGAACTCTTAAATAGAAAAACGTGAGCGATAATCAATTAGAAAAACGACCAACCGAACTCATCAAGGAAAAATCGCAATACGCCATCGCTTTCGGCGTGATTGCGATGATGCTCTATATCACCGGTTTTCCGGTTTTCGTTATCTTTTTCTTTGCTATTCTCGCTTTCTTTATCTGGAAAACATTATCCACGCCGTCGCATAACGGAACGCGCAATATTTTCGAGTTTTATTTGCTGGCGAACGATATTTTGCGCGATGACGAACGCCGTTGGTATGGTTTTGAAATTCAGGAAGTAATCGGGCGCGGCGAATGTATTTTGAAATATATGAAAGGTGCGCCGCCGCTTGTTTATTTCACGCTCGGCGCACTTTACAACAAAGCGGGCGACCATAGATCAGCCGAAAGACATCTCGCATACGTCGTCGAAAACGATACTGCGGACGAAACGGCGTTTGTTTATCCGTCGCCCGAACTGCGCACTTACGTCAAAACATTGCGGAAAATCGAACGTGAACCGGCCGCATCGCCATTAACTTCAACGGCTGTTCGGGCACTCGAACGCGCCCGGAAAAATCGCGCCAAAGCACTGCTTGAAACCAGCCGCGACGCGGTCCGTGAAGCCGAATTCAAAAAGACGGAAATCGAACTCGAACGGAAGCAACACAAGGAATTGGCGGAACAAAATCAGCCAAAACAGTTTGTTTCGATTGTTTCGGAAACCGTGCAAAGAGAGGTTGAGTTTCAAACTCAAAAACAAAATCTGGAAGCGCAAGCCGCTCAAAACGCCAACGGCAACGCGGCGAAAAGGGAAAAGCGCAAACGGGAAAAATCCAATGAAGATATTTTTGGCAATCGCAAACCGATCTCCGAAGTTTTACACGATATTTACGACTCGAAGTAATTGATAATTGATAATTGATAATTGATAATAAAAACGACTTGAATTATCAATTTTACATTATCAATTATCAATTATTTATATGCTTTCTGCTGAAATTATCGCTATCGGTTCGGAACTTCTAACACCCGAAAAAACAGACACAAACAGTCTTTGGCTGACCGGAAAACTCAATGAGATAGGGATTGAGGTCAAGCTCAAAACAATTGTCGGCGACGATGCCCGGCGGCTTGAAGAAACTATCAAAGATGCGGTTAACCGTTCGGATGTCGTCATCACAACCGGCGGGTTAGGTCCGACCGAAGACGACATTACCCGATCTGTGTCGGCCAAATCAATCGGGCGCGAACTCGTTTTTCACGAAGACATCGTTGAAAATTTAAGAGTAAGATTTCGCGCCTGGGGACGAGAAATGCCCGAAATCAACAAGCGTCAGGCGTATGTTATCGAAGGCGCGGAAATTTTGCCGAATCCGAACGGTTCGGCGGTCGGAATGGGGGTTAAAATCGGTGAAAAGTTTCTGATTATTTTGCCCGGCCCGCCGCGCGAGAATCAGCCGATGTTTAATAATTTCATATTTCCCAAACTCAAAGAAAAATCGGGCGAAATCGTTTTCAAAAAACGGATTCTGAAAGTTTCCGGAATCGGTGAATCGGCGATTGATGAAGCGATTGCGCCGATTTATTCCGTTTATAAAACTGTTTCGACAAGTATTTTATTCAATAAAAGTGAAGTCGAAGTTCATTTAACGGCCCAAGCGCAAACGGACGCGGAAGCAGATGCTTTGAACGAAGAAATCGCCGCGAAAATCGTCGAAAAACTGGGCATCGCGGTTTTTTCGACCCGCGGCGAAGAAATGGAAGAAGTCGTCGGCAAACTTTTAATAAAAAATGGCAAAACTCTTTCGGTGGCAGAAAGCTGCACGGGCGGTTTGATCAGCCAGCGTTTGACCGATATTTCCGGCTCGTCCGCTTATTTTATCGAAGGCGTAATTGCTTACGCGAACGAAGCCAAAACCGGAACGCTGAATGTTTCGCCCGAAATTATCGAAAATTACGGCGCAGTTTCCGCCGAAACCGCCGAAGCAATGGCAAAAGGAATGCGCGAAAAAGCAAAAACCGATTACGCGATCTCAATCACCGGAATTGCCGGACCGACCGGCGGCACACAGGAAAAACCGGTCGGCACGGTTTTTATCGGTTATTCGGACGAATTGCAGACAAAATCTTTCAAAATAACCTTGCCCGGCGACCGTTATCTGATTCGCTGGCGTTCGAGCCAAGCGGCTTTGGATTATTTAAGAAGGCAGATTTTGAAGCAAATCTAGAGCAGATTCGAGTTTGAAGACGGCAAAAAAGTCTAACAAACAACAGGTTTGGTGATTCGTTAGCGCAATTGGCAAACCGAAAGTTCGCCATACTTTCAGGCAAAATCTGCCCTAGCTAAGAATCCGGCGATAAACTTCCGCGTCAACATTGCCGCCGCTGACAAGGGCGCAGACTTTTTGATTGGCAAATTTTTCTTTAGCTTCCAAAATCGCGCCCAAGGTCAACGCCCCGGTCGGTTCCGTTTTTAGATTTGCCAAGCCGAAATAAAACCTGACGGCTTCGGCAATTTTTTCGTCCGCGACTTCGATGATTTCCGAAACGCCCGATTTGATGATTTCCCAGTTGTGATTGCCTAAACTTAAAGTTCGCGCACCGTCGGCAATCGTCAGCGGTTCGGTTTCGTTGGCGATTATTTTTCCGGCTTTCAAAGAACGCGCCGCGTCATTTCCGAGAAGCGGTTCGGCACCAATCAATTTCGCTTGATTTCCGTTTCGGCACAAACCTTTTGAAATTCCAGAAATCAAGCCGCCGCCGCCGATTGGGGCAATTACAACATCGAAATCTTTTTGCGCCAATTCATCGCCTAAGCCGGAATTTCCGTCAATCACGAACAAATCATCATACGCTGAAGCAACGTAAGCATTCGGCATTTGTTCGGCTAATTGGTCAACGCGGTTGCTTCTTTTGACCGTTTTTGTGTCAATAAGGTCAACCGTCGCGCCGTAAGATTTGACGGCTTCGATTTTGACTGCGGCGGAAGTTTCTGGCATTACGACGGTACATTTTTTATTCAAAAGTTGGCAGGCATATGCCAAAGCCTGACCGAAATTGCCCGATGAAGCCGTCAGAATTTCATCGTTCGGCACATTCAGAGCCAGATTGTAAGCGGCGCGAAATTTGAAACTTCCCGTGTGCTGAAAAGTTTCGGTGGCAATCGTTAGATCAAGACCTAAAAAAGATCGCAGTTTTTGCGATTCGATAAAGACGGTCGGGCGAATTGCTTCAAGCAAAGTTTTCATTTGTTTAGAATCCAACAATAAAGCTAAACTCGTCAAGACGGATGAAAAAAAAAATTGTAGAAAATCTGCCGCTCAAGTTCAGGCAAAATATCACGGGT